>DBJWYX010000173.1:0-5522 GCA_052360825.1 Candidatus Wunengus sp. YC64 | reverse complement strand
GGAGTTGCCTTCACAAAAAAAAAGAATTACGATGAAGCCGTTTCTGCATTTAAAAAAACACTGTCTTTAAACAAAAATCACGCAGGCGCACATTTTAACCTGGGCGTAGTTTACTCAGAAAAAGGAATGACCGCGGAAGCTATAGATGAATACAATGAAGCTTTACGACTGGCCCCAAACGATCTTTCAACGCTTTATAATCGAGGTGTCATTTATATACAAAATGGTAGGTTAAATGATGCCACAGCAGATATGAAAAAAATAATCGAGATTAATCCAAAGGTGTCTGCATCCCATCACAAACTCGGAGACGTTTATCAAAAAGAGGGACATTTCGATGAGGCAATTGCCGAATATAAACGAGCATTGGAAATATCACCTGATCTTAAAGAGGCGTTAACCAGTTTGGAAGATACCTATCGGCTAAAAGAAAAAAAGGCGAAAAACCAGGGAAGCAGGGGAATAAGAAAAAGATAGGTTGTATATTCGGGAATTTCAAAGTTATGTAATTGTAGAGCGAGATTTATCTCGCCTGAAGCGACTAAAAAGGTGATCAACAGAAATGGTCGACTTGAAGGTCGCATTACACTATGCTGCGCTATGGTATGAATAACAAAATCAAAATATTTCTTTTGTGCCTTGCCTTTTTCTCGGTTTTTAGCTTTAAAGGCAAGGCATCTTGCGAAGAATACAAGCTGTTTACCGGTGTAATTCATCTCGATTCCACCATTAGCGGCGGGAAATTGCCTCCCGAAGAGATGTCCAGGATTGCCCATGATGCCGGGGTAGAAATTGCCGTCTTTACCGACCACGATACCATGCGATGGGAATATGGGATACCACCGCTCAGAAAGTTTATCAGGAAGGTTGTAGAAAAAGGCTCAATTCATAGTTACGGTGAGGAGAACTATGTCAATACGATATCCGGACTAAATCAAAAGTATCCTGATATGCTGATTATGCATGGTGCAGAGGCAATTCCGTTTTATTGGTGGAAAGGAAGCTACTTTACTAAGGATTTGGAGATGATGGACGGGCACAAGCACGTCCTGGTAATGGGATTGAAGAACGCCTCAGATTATAAAAACCTCCCTTCGATTGGGAAAGGTTATTCCAGGGGGTTTGCATTTGATACCCTGGTCAGTCTCTGGCCTCTCTGTTTTTTTGTCTTTGGCTGGCTTCTGTTTTCATCAGCTAAGGAAGGCATCATTGCCACGTTACTAAAAACTGCAAGCGTCATTTGCCTTCTGCTGGGTATAATTTTTACGATAAACAATTTTCCCTTCGCATCGCCCCGGTATGACCAATATCATGGTGATCGTGGAATAGCGCCGTATCAGACGGTCATTGACTACGTCAACACACGCGGCGGTGTGACCTTCTGGGCACATCCCGAAGTGGAAGATGTGAATAAAGAGGCAAGCGGGGTTAAACTTATTACGAAACCATATCATGAAGACCTGCTTTCAGCGCAGAATTATACAGGTTTTGCAGCGTTTGCGGAAGGGATTAAGTTTACCATTCCTCCGGGCGGGATATGGGATCAGACGCTGAATCAATATTGCAGCGGTGAGCGCGAACGGCCGGTCTGGGCTATCGGAGAGGTTGACTTCGGGGACGAGGACACATTCTCTATCAAGGATTCCCAAACCATATTTTTGTTAAAAGAAAAGAACGAAAAAGCGGTAATCGAGGCGCTTAAGGCAGGTCGTTTGTATGCCGCTCATTTATACGGCGAAAAGGCTCCGGCCCTGGTGTTGGACAAATTCACCGTCGAAAACGCCTCCCAATCTGCCGTGGCATATATGGGTGAAGAGTTAGAGACAGACAATCCACAGCTAAAGATTCGTGTTTCTTTGCCGGAAACGGCGAAGAACGTAAAATACAAAGTAGACATTATTCGAAACGGAGAGGTGATCCATCGGTTTGAATCTACCGGAAATACTGACATGACCTATGAAGACAAATATGTTAAACCGGGTGAAAAGATTTATTACCGACTGGATATCGACGGACCTTCGCGCATCCTGTCCAATCCAATATTCGTGAAATTTGGTTCACCTTCCGGGAACACGAAGGGAGAATGAGCAATTATAAATCTGCAGAAAAGATCAGGGTATTGCACGTAATTACACGCCTTGAAAGGGGTGGCGCGCCAGCCGTCCTTCTTGAAGTGTTGCGACGCTGCGATACTTCACAGTTTGAACATCATATCGCGACAGGATTGTCGCAGGCGCCTGAAGATGATATGATTCCATTCGCTAAAGATACAGGTTTCAGAGTAGTGGTTATTCCTTCCCTTATTCGGGATATCCACCCGTTTTTAGATATATATGCCCTGTTAAAACTTTATTTTTTGATACGTAAGGGCAGATATGATATTGTGCACTGTCACACATCAAAGGGTGGTTTTATTGGCCGTCTGGCGGCACGGCTGGCAAAGGTAAGGGTTATTATTTATTCTCCCCACGGCGATATCTTTGAAGGATATTTTGGCAAGATTAAAACCCGGTTTTTTATATGGCTCGAACGGTTTTCCGCACGGTTCACAGACAAAATCATTACGTTGACAAAAAGCGGCATAGAGCCTTACATAAAGGCTGGGATTGGCCAAAAATCTCAGTTTGATTATATTTACAATGGGGTTGACGTCGAAAGGTTAAGGAAAAGAAAGGTCGACCGGATACAAAAACGACAGGAAATCGGGGTTGAAAACGATTGTTTTCTGGTTGTAACGGCAGGCAGACTCGTGCCCGTAAAAGGACATACCTATTTGATTACGGCTCTTGCTCAGGTAATTACAGAGATACCAAATATACGGTTGGTTTTCCTCGGAGACGGGGAACTGAGAGGAGAACTTTTGGGACAGGTAAAAACCCTTGGATTGGAAAAACATGTATTATTTTTGGGAATGCGCAGTGATGTCCCGGAAATCATCTCATGTAGCGACCTGTTCGTCCTGCCCTCCGTCAACGAAGGATTTGGTGTCGTGTTATTGGAGGCAATGGCCATGAAATGTCCCATCGTCGCAACGAATGTAGGTGGCGTGCCTGAGGTCGTTCTGGACGGAGAAACAGGGATACTCGTTCCATCAGGAGACCCGGTGCAACTGGCCGAAGGTATTGTTCGACTTTTAAGAGATCGTGCGCTTGCGGCTCAAATGGCTGAAAGCGGGTATCAACGATTGAAAACTTGTTTTGACATCAGAGAAACGGTAGCAAAAACAGAAAATTTATACAGAGAGTTGTTGGAAAGGAAATTGTATGAAGAGGCAATGTGCAAGTAGCATGGGGTAAGATATGGGAGAGGGGTTTGAAAATTTAACTAACGGGAAATTCAAGATACTCCCCTCTATGAAGAGGGGTCGGGGGTGTGTTGCCTTTTTCTGGAGTACAAAAATACATCGTATTTTTTCAAAAAACTAAATCGATAATAAATTATTACTATTTGGAGACGACATGTCAATTAAAGAAAATTTAGAGCAAGTAAAACAAAACATTGCTAATGCAGCCGTAAAGGCAGGTAAAAGACCGGAAGATATTGTCCTGGTTATGGCAACCAAGACGGTGGATACGGAACGAATACGCGAGGCCGTTAAGGCCGGTGGCCGTATTATCGGTGAAAATAAGATTCAGGAGGCACTGAAAAAATATGAGGCGCTAAAGGACGAGGGAGCGGAATGGCATTTTATCGGACACCTGCAGACGAACAAGGTCAAAGACGTTCTTAAATTTGCAAATATGATCCATTCTGTGGATCGGTTATCTCCGGTAGAAAAATTAGACCAGCGGCTCCAGCATGAGGGCCGTTCAATGGATATCCTGATTCAAGTCAACACCTCTCATGAGGAAAGCAAGTATGGTATCTCACCCGAAGAGGCAATTGCCTTGGTCAGGCAGACAGCCAAATACGATACATTAAAGATATATGGGCTTATGACCATTGGCCTCTTTACGAAGGACGAAGTAAAGATTCGTAAGTGTTTTAAGGTGCTAAAAGAAATAAACGACAACATTATCAAAGAGGGCATCGATAAGGCACAGATGAAATATCTCTCAATGGGCATGTCGGGAGATTACCAGATAGCAATTGAGGAAGGCGCAAACATGGTTCGCATTGGTACGGCGATCTTTGGCGCCCGTAATACCCCGGACGCTTACTACTGGCCGTCAGAGAAAACTGATGCAGACCGGGCAATGTAGAGACAGGTTTGAAACCTGTCTCTACAGAAACTGACAAATAATAAAATGGATGAACATAAATTCCAGGGGAAATACCGCATAGAATCAACACGTCTTAAAGATTATGATTATTCACGAAATGGTGCGTACTTTGTCACAGTCTGCACTAAAAACAGCATGCATCTTTTCGGTAGTATAGTTGACCAAAAATTGATTCCTAACCGACAGGCAGAGGTTATTACAGAATGCTGGTTAGGTTTGCCAGCCCATTATACCAATTGTGTTCTGGATAAATTTATCATAATGCCTAACCATGTTCATGGTATTATCATTATTGACAACGAAATTGCAGAAACAGGTTTAAAACTAAACAATACCATTGTAGAGACAGGTTTGAAACCTGTCTCTACGGCAGGATGGGGAACAAAACCATATTCGTTATCGGAAATTATCCGTGGGTTTAAAACATTTTCTGCGCGTAGAATCAATGAATATCAAAACACCAGAGGAAAAGCATTCTGGCAGTCACGATTTTATGACCATATAATCCGTAATAGGGAAGAACTGAATCGTATCCGTCAATATATAATTGAAAATCCTTTAAAGTGGGAATTGGAAAAAAATAATCACGAAAATTTATTCATGTAATTTACAGAAACAGACATGATAGAGACAGGTTTAAAACCCAATGAAAACAATGTTGGGCTGGGACGTGGATAACGAAAAGGGCCATCGAATGGTTTTATGATAAGGGATTCTATAGGTGAAAGCGGTTGTTAAAACAAAACATGCGAAGGGAATGGAATACAAAGAAGTTCCCGTTCCCAAAATAGGCCTCAGGGACGTGCTTATTAAAGTCAATGTTGCCTCTGTCTGCGGTACGGATGTACACATCTTTGACTGGACACGCTGGGCGCAGCATCGCTTCACACCGCCTCGTATCATTGGTCATGAGTTCGTAGGAGGCGTTACAAAGATTGGCGGGGAAGTGATCCACGTAAAGGTCGGAGACCGGGTTTCTGCCGAAAGTCATCTGACCTGCGGGTATTGCTGTCAGTGCAATAACGGATATTCAGAGGTTTGCAGGAATTTCAAATTATTAGGCGTTGACCATGACGGCACCTTTGCCGAATTTCTTGTCTTACCTGAACACGTGCTGTGGAAGAACGACCAAAAAATTTCCGATGAGTGGGCAACCATCCAGGAACCCTTTGGAAATGCTGTCGATACCGTTCTTGCAGAGGATGTCTCTGCAAAAACGGTTTTGATTCTTGGTGCCGGACCGATTGGACTTTTCGCAGCCGGCATTGCTAAAGCATGCGGCGCCTCGTTGATAATTGT
>DBJWYX010000172.1:0-5536 GCA_052360825.1 Candidatus Wunengus sp. YC64 | reverse complement strand
CCAGGATTAAAATACCTGATACCGTAGTTATATTAGCGCCCAATCATACAGGTTACGGTGTGCCGTATTCCATCTGGCCTGGCGGGTTGTGGCGTACCCCCCTGGGGGATGTCGAGGTAGATGAAAAGATAGTGGATGAACTGGTGCATGTCTGCGACCTTGTTGAGAAAGACCAGGAAGCACATTTGTACGAGCATGCTGCAGAGGTGCAGATACCGTTTATCCAATACTTTAATCCCCATATTAAAATCGTTGTGATGGTTATCTCTTCCAGGAATATTGTAGACCTCAAAAATATCGGTAAAAGTTTATCTCAGGTATTACAAAAATTATGCCCGGATGCACTTGTGGTAGCCTCTTCTGACATGACGCACCACGAGTCACAGGCCTCGGCTAACAGGAAAGACAGGATTGCCATCGATGAAGTCCTGGCCCTTAACGAGGACAGTCTGTATAGCAAGGTTCATGATATGCGCATTACGATGTGCGGCATTTATCCAACGGTTACTATGCTGGTATGTTCTAAAGAACGCGGGGCTAAAAAGGCAGAACTGGTACGATACGAAACCAGTGGTGATATTACCGGTGATTATGATCAGGTCGTAGGTTATGCAGGAATTATGGTAAGTTAAAGGGAATGGGCTTAATATTTTGAACTTACGATTTTTGACTTCGTCGTGAGCACGTAATCGAACGATTGAAAAAATCGTAAATCTGAAATCGTAAATCTAAAATTTGAACATTATTTTTGTTTGATTCCTGATTTTCTAAGCTAGGAGAATAATATTTATGGTAATGGTTCCAAAAATTAAAGTAAATATTGACGGCAAGACCGTTGAGGTGGATAAAGGCAAGACAGTCTTACAGGCCGCCAATTCCATCGGTATTCGTATCCCAACGCTCTGTCATGACCCACGCCTCGAACCCTTTGCGGCATGCCGCGTTTGTATGGTAGAGATTGAGAGGGGTAAATCAAATGCGCTTATTACGTCCTGTAATACAGAGGCTACCGATGGCATGGTGGTCCGCACTGATTCTGAAAAAGTATTAAAAACCAGAAAGATGGTTTTAGAACTAATCCTTTCAGATCATCCCAGAGATTGTATGACCTGTGAGAAATGTGGTTCCTGTAAGCTGCAAGACCTTGCTTATCAGTATGGCGTGAGGGAAAGTCGATTTTTTGAAAAGCCTGACGGCGGTATCGTAGAGGATGAAAATCCTGTCATTCAGCATGATACAAGCAAATGCATCCTGTGCGGCCGCTGCGTTCGTATTTGCGCCGAAGTACAGCAGGATTACGCAATTGATTTTAAGAACAGGGGATTTGAAACAGAGACGGGGACGCCGTTTGGAAAGCCCCGGCGTGATACAACGTGTGTGTTATGCGGCCAGTGTGTGTCTACCTGTCCAGTTGGTTCGTTGGTAGAAAAGCAGGCAGTTGGAGTAGGACGGGAGTGGGAATTTAAACAGGTCAAAACCACCTGTGCCTATTGCGGTGTAGGTTGTACGATGTATTTAAATGTTAAAGGGAATCGGGTCGTCAAGGTGACTTCGAAAGTAGGGTCTATTCCCAACGACGGCAATTTGTGTGTGAAGGGACGTTTTGGATATGATTTTATCCATCATCCCGATCGATTAAAACATCCACTCATAAAGAGGAATGGAAAATTTGAAGAGGCGACATGGGACGAGGCGCTTAGTCTGGTTGCCAGCAAACTCGGTGAAATAAAAACCAAATACGGAGCGGATAACATCGGGGTGTTCAGTTCTTCGCGATGCACCAATGAAGAAAACTATCTGGCAATGAAATTTGGGCGGGCTACGATTGGCACTAACAATGTAGACCAGTGTGCCCGGACTTGACACGCCCCTACCGTCGCCGGTCTGGCGATGTCATTCGGTAGCGGTTCGATGACCAATTCCATCAGTGAAATCAAGGATTGCAAGCTCATCTTCCTGATTGGGGGTAATCCAACAGAAGCGCATCCTATTGTGGGATTGGAGATGAAGAAGGCGTTGAGGAAGGGATGCACGTTCATCGTGGCAGACCCAAGGAAAATCTGGTTTGCCCAGCATGCCAAGCTGTATCTCCCGGTACGGCCGGGTACGGATAACTGGTTATTGAATGCGATAGCCCACGTTATCATTGCCGAAGGCCTTGAAAATAAAGAATTCATAAAGACTCGGACCGAAGGTTTTGAAGAGTTAAAGGCGTTTGTGAAGGATGTTACTCCGGAAAAGGCCTCGGAATATACCGGCATTTCCGCAGAAGATATTCGCCAGGCTGCCCGATTGTATGCCAGGTCTGAGAAATCAGCCATATTTTATACCCTGGGCATTACCGAACATACCTGTGGTACTGATAACGTGCGAACCATTGCGAACCTTGCCTTGCTGACCGGCCATATTGGGAAATCCAGTACGGGAGTCAATCCTATCCGTGGACAGAACAACGTACAGGGCGCCACAGATATGGGTGCTTTGCCTGACAGGATGCATGGTTACCAGTATCTTTCAGACCCGGTAGTTGTTGAAAAGTTTGAAAAGGCATGGGATGTTAAGTTGCCAAAAACGCAGGGTGCTACCTCACCAACCATGTTTGAGCGCATGAACAAGAATCAGTTTAAGGCGTTGTACGTGATTGGAGAAGACCCTGTCATGAGCGAGCCAAATCAGAACTATACCATCAATGGCTTGAAAAATCTGGAGTTTCTTGTCGTGCAGGACATCTTTATGTCGGAGACGGCCAAATATGCGGACGTCGTCCTGCCAGCTACCAGTTTTGCAGAAAAGGACGGTACCTTCACCAACACGGAACGTCGTGTACAGCGTGTGCGCAAGGCTATTAACCCTATTGGAAACACAAAACCCGACTGGCAGATTATCTGTGAGTTGTCCAACCGCATGGGTTATAAAATGGATTATCCATCTCCCAAAGAGGTCTGGGACGAGATTGCCAGCCTGGCGCCTATATTTGCAGGCATTAATTATGCAAGGATCGAGCATAATGGAATTCAATGGCCATGTCCTGACACAAAACATTCCGGCACTAAATTTTTGCATGAAGGTAAATTTACGCGAGGTCTTGGTAAGTTTTTTGTGCTGCCTTACCGTGCGCCAGCCGAGAGTCCCGACAAGCAATATCCATTACTGCTAACCACTGGGCGTACCCTCTATCATTATAATGCAGGGACAATGACACGGAGATCAGCGGGCATCATCCATAAGACCAATGATTGCTTTGTCGAAATACATCAGTCCGATGCCTGTGAATTAGGTATCTTTGATGGTGAGATAGTAAGGATCTGTACACGCCGTGGATGTATAACTGCGCGTGCCGAAGTTTCCGATAAGGTGAAGAAAGGCATTATCTGGATACCGATGCACTTTGTGGAGGCTGCCGTGAACAAGCTGACAAAGGATGCATACGACAATATCACCCAAACGGCAGAGTACAAGGTCTGTGGGGCCAAAATCGAAAAATTAAATTAACCTATGATTCACTCAGCGGGATAAAGGGTGTCACCGTAAATTTGATGACTTAAAATATTTATATCGTTTCCTATGGGTGATTTTTTGCAGCAGTTTTTTATAGGAGGTTTTTAAACTCTTCAGGACTTCTATGCTCATCGGAAAAACGTTAAATTTTTTTGTTGCAAATGACGGACACGCTTTGCTATATTAATAACGTAATTTACACAACAAACGTGATAATTAATAGTTACACAAGAATTAATTAGAGTTTTGAATAATTTATTTTATGTAAGGAATCGAAGTAAATGATCAATAAAGAAGTAAAACAGCGAATTATAAATGACCTCAGAGTGCATGAAAGCGACACGGGTTCTCCGGAGGTGCAGGTAGCTTTGCTAACAGAACGAATTAATCATTTGAGCGGACATCTGAAGGAACATTCAAAGGACCATACTTCCCGCAGGGGACTGCTTCAAATGGTTGGGCGCAGGTCGGCATTGCTTAAATATTTATCAAGCAGAGACAATGACAGATATAAAAAGCTTATCAATAAACTTGGTATACGGAAGTAAATCAAAGTATTTAGGAGGAAGTTATAGACCTATCCCAAAAATGCATAAAAAAATTCATATCATTCATCCCTTTTGCTGGTCAAGGCAAATAAATAAGTTTGGAGGTATTAAATGGCGTACTGTAAAGTAGAAAGGTTGATCGGCAAAAGAACCCTCAGTATAGAAGTAGGTAAAATTGCAAAACAAGCTGATGGTGCAGCTATCGTTCGATACGGAGATACGATGGTCTTGGCCACAGCAGTGTCAGCACCAGAAGAAAAAGAAGAAGCCGATTTTTTCCCTCTAACCGTAGATTACAGGGAAAAAATGTATTCCGCCGGAAAGTTTCCAGGCGGTTTTTTTAAGAGAGAGGGAAGACCTACCTTAAAAGAAACATTAACCATGCGGTTAATAGATCGTCCCATCAGGCCACTCTTTCCAGAAACATACCTCCGCGAAGTCCAAGTCATGTCCATGGTTTTTTCCGCAGATAAAGAAAATGACCCCGATATCCTTGCTATGATCGGTGCATCTGCTGCTTTATCTGTTTCAAGTATTCCTTTTTGCGGACCAACAGGTTCTGTAAGAGTAGGCCAAGTCAATGGAGAATTTGTTATCAATCCAACCCATTCTGAACTGGCGCTGAGCAGCATTGACCTTGTCGTGTCAGGAACGGAAGAAGCTGTAATGATGGTCGAGGCATCCGGCAAAGAAATCCCTGAAGAACAGATGGTCAATGCTATTATGTTTGGGCATACCTTTATCAGAGAAATCGTACAACTCCAGAGGGAACTGTTGGTCAAGTGCGGAAAAGAAAAACAACCTATTCCACCATTAAAAATTGATATGACCCTCACGGAGGAAATTAAAAAGAAATACTACTCAAAAATATTAGAAAGGAATCATACGCCAGGAAAAGACGCACGAAAGCTGGCATTAAACGAAATACTAAAGGAAATTATAAATAAATATTGTACCGATCAAGAAGGTGCACCGACAAAAAAGACAATTAAGGCAATCTTCGAAAGAATTGAAACAATGATAGTTCGCGACCAAATCATAAAAGAAGGAAAGAGACCTGATGGGCGCGGATTAACGAATATTCGCCCTATTTCCTGTGAAGTAGGCATTTTACCCAGAACTCACGGTTCAGCCTTATTTACAAGGGGTGAAACGCAGGCTATTGTGGTAACAACGCTGGGAACAACCATGGACGAACAAAGAGTAGACACCATTGAAGATGAATATTCGAAAAAATTCATGCTGGACTACAATTTTCCTCCTTTCTGCGTCGGCGAGGTAAAACCATTGCGTGGGCCAGGCAGACGTGAAATCGGACACGGAGCACTGGCAGAACGGGCATTGGAGGGTGTGTTACCCCCACCAAGCAAGTTCCCTTACACGATTCGAATCGTTTCTGACATTATGGAATCTAACGGTTCGTCTTCAATGGCCTCAGTTTGCGGCGGAACCATTTCCATGATGGACGCCGGCGTTCCCATACATGCGCC
>DBJWYX010000171.1:4912-5547 GCA_052360825.1 Candidatus Wunengus sp. YC64 | reverse complement strand
CATCATAACCAACATACACCTTTTCTCCGGAAGGGAGATTGATTTGCCCTGACCCCTGAACATGGATGAGATATGCATCCAGTTTTGATTTGAGGTAGACGATTTCATTTCCTTTCAGGAGATTGCGTTCTTCAATTTCACGCCGTGTATAGTAAGGTTTTTTGAAATCAGCGGGTTTTTTGTATAGTGGGTAACGAAACACCCCTGTTGGCGTAAGGCTTCCATCATAAATAGGCGTTCCATAACCGGTAAAATGTACCTGACCTTCATACGCTTTCCCAATAGCCTGAAAGACCCTGAAATTTCTGACAATGAACTCGTTAAGTTCCTCTGCACTATTACAACGAAGAAATCCTTCGCGGAATACTTTTAAGGTGTTTTCCAGGTTTTGGTGTGAAAATCCCGCCATCCGAAACCCGTGAGGGTTTGTTTTGACCCTTTTGAAATATTCCAGACTGTAATCTATCGAACGCAATAGGGTGTCCCTGCTGTAGTCGTCTGCAAACCTGGGGAGTAGTTTGGGGTCTGTAATTTCCACCAGGGTATCACCGGATTCTCTGGGGACGAGGAGCGGCTTTTTTTTGAACATGGCACAACCTGACTCAAGGATAACGGACAAAACTACAAATAACAAC
>DBJWYX010000171.1:0-4902 GCA_052360825.1 Candidatus Wunengus sp. YC64 | reverse complement strand
TTTTTGATTTCATAAGTACGTTTTCCTTTAAATAAGAGATGGAGCCAATGGAATTTCAGGGATTTGCGTAAAATTTAAATCTTACAAAATAATGTTTACAATAAGCAATATTTTATCCTTCTCATGTACGAGAATCAAAGGAAAAAATTGACACGGGTACGGCGCTGTTTCATAACTCGAAGAAACAATAAATATTTCCATTGACAAACATCAAGTATCTCAAGTAGAATCAGCCCAACTTTTCAAAATAAAAATTGTTCTTTTTATCTATAAAATCACTTACAGGTAATTCTCCCACAAGTTTGTTAGGGAGTAAAAGGGAATCCATATCTCGTTTGATTGATTAAACGTGATGAGGAGCGGACCCGCCGCTGTAACCGGGAACGAACGTCACAATACCACTGGAAAAGCCGCTTAAACGGCTTTCTGGGAAGGAGTGATCAGTAGGACGATCCGGGAGCCAGAAGACCTGCCTGTAATTGCTTCACGGAGTCTTCGATGGTAAAGAAGGTGAAGGTGTTATAATATAAATGTTTGCAGGGGCAGGTTTGAAACCTGTCGCTGCCGATAAAAATATAAAACCCATATCTTCCATTTCGAGGATATGGGTTTTTTTGTTTTTGAGAAAGGCAATAAATGTCAAGAGCCGTAACGGTATTCGCTATAATTTTTTTCCTGTTATTTATTTCATCTGAGAATGCCGTATACGCCATGCATATCACGGAAGGAATTTTACCTCCAAAGTGGGTAATCACGTGGTTTGCCGTCGCAATGCCTTTCGTAGGGATTGGTATTTATCATGTCAAACGAAAGAAAAGACAGATGCCGGTGTACTTGCCTTTAGTGGGAACTTTAGGAGCGGCTGTATTTGTATTTTCGTGTTTCCCTATTCCGGTTATTGCATTGAATGGAATGGCTACATCGCACCCCTGTGGTACAGGTATGAGCGCCGTGTTGTTAGGGCCTTTTGTGAGCGTGCTGGTAGCAGCTATCGCATTACTTATTCAGGCATTATTCCTTGCTCATGGTGGATTAACCACACTTGGCGGAAATATATTTTCCATGGGCATCCTGGGTTCATTTTCGGGTTATTTTGCATTTAAAATAGCGCAACGATGCAGGCTGAGTTTGTTTTGGTGTGGATTTCTGGCCGGTATGATTTCTGATTTGTTTACTTACTTAGGCACATCCATCGAACTGGGACTGCTCGTGATAGGCAAAGGCGGGTCTTTCATTAAAGCCACTGCGGAAATTTTTGGGGTATTTATGATGACCTCTCAAGGGGTTCTGTGTATTGTTGAAGGCATTGTTGTGGGATTTATACTGGTTTTCGTATATAAACGGAAACCCGGTATTTTGTTACACCTGGGGTTAATCAAAGATGATACAAAACCTGCTCAGATATAAAATTTTTATCCCCATTTATTCTCTTTCAGGTCTTACTTTGCGCCCTTTGCGTCTTTGCGGTGGACAATCATTTTTTCTTTTCGTTGCTTTTATAATACTGGTGTTGTTCCCTCCGGTATTATTTGCAGAGGAAAACATAGAGAAGAAAGACATACCAGTTGTTACACAAACGAATAATGAAGAAGGGGCATGGACAGGTATCGACGTAAGTGTTGTAGGAAAATATGCCGCGAAGTACGGTCACCCACCTCATGATCCTTACATCAACACTGATCAGGGGGATTTGCTCCTTTTTGTATTTACCGCTGCCGGGGTAATCGGTGGGTTTGTCATTGGTTTTAATGTGCGAAAGATTTTTTATGAAAAGGAATAAGTATTAAGGGGTCTATGGGATTTTTACACCACACATTTTCTGAAGTCTATGCCCGCCGTAATAGTTGGTTAACAGAGGTTGACGTACGGGTAAAGTTGGTTTACATCGTTTTGTTACTTGCAATAAATTTGCTAACAAAGAATATATTTATTCCGTTATTTTTTCTTTCGGTGTCTTTCAGCTTACTCCTCACGGTAAAAATCCCTATTACGGCAATACTTCGGAGCATGCTCTTGCCATTGTCATTTGCGGTCTTTATCTTACTTATCAGAGGACTGCACGAGGGCGAAAAGGTATGGTTATCCCTCTCAATTGTTGGATATAAACTGGTATTAAAAGAAGAGGGGCTGTGGAACGGGCTCCAGACCTGCAGCAAGGTACTGGGCGGTATTTCATTGGTGATCCTCCTTTCTTTTACCACAACCATAAGTCAATTATGCGCTGGTTTAAAATGGTTTCGTGTGCCAAATACCATCATCGATCTGTTAGCCCTTATGTATCGGTACATTTTCCTCTTCCTTGATGAAGTAGATACCATGTGGACTGCACAAAGGACACGTTTGGGTCATACCTCGTGGAAAAAAACGATAAAATCATTTGGGATATTGGGGGGCATGCTTGTTATCCGTTCTTTTGCGCGTGCAGAACAAACCTATGAAGCAATGCATGCCAGGGGTTATGAAGGCGGCAGGATTTTAACCGCTACATTACCGCCGTGGAGGAAGAAAGAGTTCGTCTTTGTCATAGGAATAGTTTTTGTTTTGTCGTTCCTTATTTATACAAGGCATGTGCGAGTATGGTGATATTGCAAGCCAGAAATATTCAGTATAAATACCATGACGGGACATATGCACTGTGCGGGGCTTCTCTGGACATTAAAAAGGGAGAATTGTTAGCCATCCTCGGACCAAACGGGTCAGGAAAGACGACACTCTTGAAACACCTGAATGGTTTATTGAAACCAGAAACTGGTGAGATTTTATTAGAGCAGAAATCTTTGGGAAAGTATTCATCAAAACAGGTGTTTCAAAAAGTGGGTATGGTATTCCAAGATCCAAATGATCAGTTATTTGCGCCATCAGTGAAGGAGGATGTAGCCTTCGGACCTCTGAATCTGGGTTTATCAAAGGATGAGATTGCCAATAGAGTGGATAAGGCATTGTCGCTGGTGGGTATGACACTGCATGCAAACAAGGCCGTAGACGCCCTGAGTTTTGGGCAAAAGAAACGGATTTGTATTGCCGGGGTGCTCGCAATGAAACCCGAAATACTTGTCCTTGACGAGCCTACCTGTGGCCTTGATCCTGCCGGGGTGACCTCGATCATGACCTTGTTAAAAGAACTGAATGAGAGGCATGGTATCACGATTATCATGGCAACGAATACGGTGGATTTAGTCCCGATTTATATGGATCGTCTGGCAGTTATGTATCAAGGCAATGTGCTCAGCGTCGGCGCACCTGATGAGGTGTTTTCAAACACTGACAAAATAAAGCACGCCTGTTTAGAACTCCCGCAGATTGCCCAGTTGATGCAGGTTTTAAGGGATGAAAATAATTTTCCCATGGAAAACCTGCCTCTTACGGTTGGAGAAGCGAGAAAATATCTGGTGCAAAAACTTAATGGTAATCATTCGAAGACCGGCAATCGCCCGGAAATATTTATATAATAGAACATCATCGTACAGCAGAGCCGTAACCGAAATAAATAAAGATGACATGTGACAAGTGGTGGGTGACGTGTTTTCTCGTCACACGCCACCTGGCACTCGTCACTGAGAAAACTTGCTAAAAAAGAAGTTTTTACAAGGTAATACTAAAAGCAGTTTAACGCGGAGAGAACGAAAAGAAATTATGTTTAAAGGTCACGGCGGACATATAAAGCATAGTACAAATTCCAGGAACAACGGTATCCTCGACTTTAGCGCAAGTATTAACCCCCTTGGATATCCAGAAAACGTTCGAAAAATTATATTTGAAAATTTCGACGACATTCTGCATTATCCCGACATCGATTGCACCAGCCTGAGAAAATATATTGGCCAAAAAGTTGGGCGCCCTGAAGATGAGATTATTGTAGGAAACGGGTCAACAGAGTTATTTTATTTAATCCCTCGTGCATTAAAACCGGCGAAAGGGATTATATTTCAGCCTACTTTTAGTGAATTTGCTGAGGCACTGAAATGCAGCCATGCTGAGATACTGAATAATGTACTGAAGGAAGAAGAGGATTTTTGCTTCACATATCGAAAAGACCATTTTGATGATAAAAAAGTAGAGATGGTTTTTTTGTGCAACCCTAACAACCCTACAGGGCAATTGGTTGAAAAGGCTGTTATCGTAAGCATGGTAAGGCAGCATCCGGATATAACCTTTGTTATAGATGAGGCATTTATTGATTTTGTTGAAGAACCGGAAAAATACAGTGTTATAAACGAGACGGGCACTATGCGTAATTTGATTGTGGTCAGGTCGCTTACAAAATTTTATGGCTTTCCCGGTTTGAGAATAGGATACCTTGCCGCCCATGCGGATTTGATAATAAAGATGATGGAATACAAAGAGCCGTGGTCTGTAAATGCCCTGGCTCAATGTGCTGCCATGACTGCCCTGGAAGATAAAGAGTTCATTTCCAGAAGCAGGGAATTCATGTTTAAGGAACGATTATATTTATTCAATGAATTATCTGAAATTCACGGCTTTTTCCCTTACAAACCCACGGCGAACTATATCTTTGTGAGAATAAATACAAATGACATGCCTTCCTCGTTATTACGTGAACGATTGCTGGAACATGGGATTGCCATTCGCGATTGCTCCAATTTTTTGGGACTTAATAATAAATACTTTCGTGTTGCTGTAAGGACACGGGAAGAAAATATGATGCTTGTTAGCACATTGAAAACATTATTAACGAAACAAAGCCTCAGACCAATGAAAATACATTAACTACAGGGGTATAGCCGGCGTAAAGATAGATCGTTTCGAGTTCATGGTTAAATTAGGTTGCCTTCGGCAGCGACTTTTAAGCGCCCCCTCTATAGTAAAGGCAATAAGTAAGTAGACATAAAATATAAGGCTTGTCATTCCCGCATGTTTTTAGCGGGAATCCAGACTTGTCCT
>DBJWYX010000170.1:0-5550 GCA_052360825.1 Candidatus Wunengus sp. YC64 | reverse complement strand
CAAATATATGCGGTTCAGAAGAATTAGTTAAAAATCTTGGGTAATATGTTTGTTTAAAAGCCACACCAGGCACAATGAGACCGTGTTAGAAATTTTGCGTAGTATGTACAACGTGCCCACATAAAAAACATCCTTTTAGCTGCCATTTCTACACCATCCCGTCCCTTTGAAAAAATTTGAGGGAAGCGGACAATCCCTCACTGCGTAGTGTCTTTCTATTGAAGTGTAACATTTACAATCCTTTTACGAGCTGTTGCATCTGTGAGTTGTTTAAAATTCCCACAAAAAGTACAAAAAGCCCACGATAAATAGTCCTCCAAAATCCCATCAAAATCAAGGAACTTTGATAACTTCTGGACCGTTAAGAAACATCAGAAATAGCTCAATGTATATATCTTAAGTATGTATACCTACCTCCTGAATGATGCAAACAAAATTATCTTATAATAAATAGAAGTGACGAGGCATATTATTTGCGCAAAGTGTAAAAAGTTTTTAGGAGAAAATGATATGAAAAATAAATGCCTGATAGTGTTTTTGCTTTTCCTGTTATTTGTCTGTAATACGGCGTATTGTGATATTGAACCAGCACAAAAGGTTGAAAAACCAGGGAGCGTTGCAACAGAATTCGATGGTATAGGAATTGTTTCGCCTTTTAATTTCTCGAAGATTACTAAGGTGCTGGAGTCAACAGGGATCGTAATTGTAATCATCGTTGTTACGGTATTTTTCTTACGCAGGAAATTAGGAATTAAAACAAGTATGAATAGAAGAAAGCGGTATGTCCATATCGTTGATACGGCGTCTTTAGGTTCAAAGAAGCATATTCATTTAATTAAAATACCCGGGAAATTGCTGCTGGTTGGCGCCACTAATGAGAGGATTCAGCCGCTTACAGAGATAACAGAAAAAGAGATTGTGGAATCAATCGATATGGAATCTCAAGGCAGTGAATTTATGAAGTTCTTTAAACGTGCCTATACAGAACGAACATGATTTTTCATGGTAACGCAAGGATAAAAATATGAGAAAAGGGTTATTGATTTTGGTTGTTTGTGGAATGGCGATAACGTTTGGCTGTATGGGTATCGTTGAAGGTGCTGGTGAATCGACAGGTCCGCTGAACTTAACAATGAGTATCAATAATATGGGGAAGCCTAAAGAGGTAGCCAGTACATTAAAGATTGTACTCTTCTTAACAGCGCTTTCTTTATTACCTGGGCTGTTATTGACTATGACCTCTTTTACGAGAATCATTATCGTGCTTTCCTTTGTGCGAAAGGCATTATCGTTTCAAACACTTCCGCCCAATCAGATACTCATTGGTATTTCGCTCTTTCTAACATTTTTTGTTATGGCGCCTGTGTGGAAGCAGGTCAATTCTGAGGCACTCCAACCTTACTTAAAGGAAGAGATCACACAGAATGAGGCATTAACAAGAGGAATAGTGCCATTCCAAAAATTTATGCTAAAACAGACCCGTGAAAAAGATATTGCCTTGTTTGTGAATATTGCAAAGATGGAGAGGCCAAAGTCAGCGAAAGACATTCCTATGCACATATTAATTCCAGCCTTTATCACAAGTGAGCTTAAGACTTCATTTCAAATGGGTTTTCTTTTATTTCTTCCATTTCTTGTGATTGATATGGTGGTAGCTTGTGTGCTAACAGCTATGGGGATGTTCATGCTTCCTCCTGTTATGATTTCAATGCCATTTAAATTAATCCTTTTTGTTCTGGTGGATGGATGGCAATTAATTATTCAGTCTTTGATTTCAAGTGTGGCATGAAAAACAGAGGGTAGTCGCTTACAAAAAATACTTTGACACTTTTAGTAAAAATTTACGATTTACGAATTACAATTTACAATTTTATTAAATCCCAAATCGTAAATCTAAAATCGTAAATTCCTAAGGGAGTTGACTATGACAACAGAAGTAGTTATCACAATCGGCAAAGACTTATTACAAACAACGTTTTTCCTTATGGCGCCCTTGCTGGTGGTTGCAATGGTGGTTGGTTTGGTGATAGGCATATTTCAGACAATCTCAAGTATACACGAACAAACAATTACTTTTTTGCCAAAAGTGTTTGGAGTTCTTGGGGTGTTCTTATTTTGTTTGCCGTGGATGCTGCGCATGATGACATCCTATACTGTAAATTTACTGGGAAATCTAACAAGATACTGTCAATAAAAGTTTATATGGAATACCTGATAAGTTTCGTAAATGACTTACCATTCTTTATGGCTGTATTTTTTCGCATCGGTGGAATGCTTTTTTTCGCCCCCATCTTCGGTAATGCTCACATTCCCATGCCTGTACGAATCGCCATTGCCTTGATGTTTACATTCATTTTATACCCGGGCATAAACAAAAATCAGTCCATGCTGCCTTCTGATATTATTTCGTACTCATTTATTGTTCTCAAAGAGATAGCGATTGGCGCTGTAGTTGGGTTTGCAGCTTCAATGATTTTTGCGGCCTTTAATATGGCGGGTTATTTAATAAGCAACCAAATGGGGCTTGATACGGCAATGGTTGTTGACCCTTCATCACAGACTGGAGATGAAGAGTCAGTTATTTCGGTATTTTATAATATGATTGCTATTTTAATCTTTCTCTTAATTAACGGGCATCATTGGTTTATTAAAACAACTGCGCAAAGTTTCACAATGATTCCGCTTGGAAGTTTTGACTATACTACCATAACACTCACGAAGATACTCGCCATCTTTAAATCTCTTTTTTTGATGGGCATCAAGATATCCGCTCCCGCATTATTGGTTTTACTATTGTCCGTAGTAGCGTTAGGATTGATGACGAAGGTTGCACAGGAGATCAATGTGTTTATAATTGCCTTTCCAATAAAAATATGTATAGGGTTTTTTATACTTATGGTGTCGATTCCGTTTGTAATAAATGTAATGAAATCGTATATGCTTAATTTCGAAAAAAGCATGATATCCTTATTGTCGACCATGTGAGGTTGAAAAGATGGCATTTGGTGCTGATACAGAAAAAACTGAACAACCTACCGGCAAGCGTATAGGTAAGGCGCGTAATAAAGGAAATATTGCATTTAGTCCCGACCTTAATAACGCCGTCGTCTTATTGGCCGGCATATCGCTTATATATGTCCTTGGTGTAATTACCTATAATAGCCTGACGAGCGCTATGAAGCTAACCTTTGGGAATTTGTCGTGCAAGGATTTTAATCAAAGCATTGCGATAGATATATTCATAAATCAGATCTACGGGTTAGCGAAGATACTTTTGCCTATACTTGGCGGATTAT
Organism: Candidatus Wunengus sp. YC64; assembly: GCA_052360825.1. Lineage (GTDB taxonomy): Bacteria > Planctomycetota > Brocadiia > Brocadiales > Brocadiaceae > Wunengus. Next base: position 2,254 of record DBJWYX010000170.1, on the reverse strand, counting down.
TGCTCATTGGATTGGCCATATCTTATTACCAAACTGGTTTTATATTTAGTTTTGAGGCATTGCATCTTGATATTAACAAACTCAATCTCGTAGCCGGGGCAACAAAGCTGTTTTCAATAAAGTCACTTGTAAAGCTGCAGTTTTCTGTATTAAAACTCCTTGTGGTTGGAGGGCTTGCTTTTTTAATAATCAAGAAGGAATTTAACCACCTCATTCATGCCTTTGACCTTAGCCCTGCACAAATATTCGGAATGATGACAAAATCGATGTATACTCTCAGTTTGCGCATAGCAGCGGCATTGCTGATTCTTGCAGTTCTGGATTTCTTTTACCAAAAGTGGCAGTATAAGCGAAGCCTCCGTATGACAAAACGGGAAGTGAAAGACGAGGGAAAAGAGTCGGAGGGCGACCCGTTAATCAAAGGAAAGATTCGGGCTGTACAACGACAAATGGCTATGAAGCGCATGATGGCGGCAGTTCCTACGGCTGATGTTGTGGTAACCAATCCTACACACTACGCAGTAGCGTTAAAATATGAAAATACTGCTATGAAGGCGCCCACGGTAGTTGCAAAAGGCGCCGACCTGCTTGCAAAGCGCATCAAAGACATTGCAAAGAAGCATAATATACCGTTAGTAGAAGACAAACCACTTGCGCAAACACTTTATAAAACGGTTGAAATAGGAAAAGAAATACCGCAAAAATTGTATTATGCAGTCGCTAAGGTATTGTCATATGTATATCAACTAAAGAAAGAGCGGAAAAGGTAACAATTTATAGTTAATGACAAAAGAAAGTTGTCATTTCGAAGGAGCAGGGCGACTGAGAAATCCTGAGATTCCTCACTTCGTTCGGAATGACAGGCGTTCAATGCCTACTTATTTAAGACGTTTACTATAGTTTATGGCTAAATGGTTAAATGGTTATATGGTTGAATGGTTAATAACCATACAACCATTTAGCCATCCAACATCTAAAACTTGACTCATCCCCGTTTTTACGAGGACAAGCTTGTAAAGATAAATCGCATATAAAGTATTTAATGAGGGTTAAATATGGCAACAAATAAAATAAATTCTACGGCAAAGACGCCTTTTGGCCGATTGTTATCACAAGGCGAGATAGCATTAGCCATCGGGGTGATAGGCATATTCGTCGTACTTATTATACCGGTACCGCCATTTTTACTGGACATGCTTATTACCGTGAACATTTCATCCACCCTTCTTTTACTGTTGGTTACTCTCCACGCAAAAAGACCGTTGGATTTATCCACATTTCCTTCGATATTATTGTTTCTGACACTTTTCCGGCTGGCACTTAATGTTGCAGCCACACGGCAGATATTATTACATGGATACGGAGGAGAAGTGATTGCGTCATTTGGTGAATTTGTTGTAGGTGGAAATATTGTTGTTGGGTTGGTGGTATTTTTGGTGATTATTGTCATCCAATTAGTTGTCATAACTAAGGGTACAACGAGAATTTCAGAGGTGGCTGCCCGTTTTACACTAGATGCAATGCCTGGGAAACAGATGAGTATTGATGCAGACTTAAACGCTGGACTCATTACAGAGGACCAGGCGCGAAGTCGGAGAGAATCGATTTCCAAGGAGGCAGAATTCCATGGAGCAATGGATGGTGCAAGTAAGTTTGTAAGTGGAGATGCAATCGCGGGTATTGTTATCGTGTTGATTAACATCGTGGGTGGTATTGTTATGGGAATGCGCCAGGGTATGCCGGTATCTGAGGCGTTGCAACATTACACTATTTTGACGGTGGGTGATGGTCTCGTGTCGCAAATTCCATCCTTTATTATCGCAACTGCTTCAGCCGTTATTATTACGAAAACATCTTCCAGCGAGAATCTGGGCAAGGATTTAGCAGGTCAACTGTTTACACAACCCAAAGCAGTGGCATTTGCAGCGGGGATCCTTGCGATGTTTAGTATAGTTCCGGGTTTGCCTAAGCTGCCTTTCATGATTCTTGCAGGTTTTTTCGGTGTGCTGTTCTTTATCCTCAGGAAATCAAACAAAAAAATACTCATTGAAGAAGAGACGGAAAAGGAGATAAAAAAAATCGGGCAAGAATCGCAATCTGAAGAATCCGTTGAAAAACTGCTTCATGTGGACCGTATGGGGATTGAGGTAGGATACAGACTGGTGCCATTGGTTGATCCGCAAAAAAACGGGGGCATCCTGGAAAGAATCAATGCACTACGGCGGCAAATGGCAAGAGATATGGGGATTATGGT
>DBJWYX010000169.1:2408-5563 GCA_052360825.1 Candidatus Wunengus sp. YC64 | reverse complement strand
GTATAACGATGCACTTGAAGCCTTAAAGAGGGCGTTATCGCAGGGTTTAAATATTGCTAAGATTCATTACTATCTTGGCAATGTTTATCATAAGATGGATGAAACAGACAAGGCAATAGTTGAGTACAAACAAGCAATAGAAATTAATTCAAAATTAATTGCACCGCATTATAATTTAGGCTTGATTTATCTTAAGAAAAAAAAGACAGACCAGGCTATCAAGGAATTTACAAAGGTAATTATCCTTGACCACGATTATGCCAATGCCTATTTAAACCGTGCAAAAGCCTATGAATTGAAAGGAGACAGAGCAAATGCCCAAAATGACTATAATTCCTATCAGCACGCCAAAGCGGCATTTGCAAGGGTTTACAAAGATGAACTTACCTCTCCCTATTATGAAGGTTCAAATCCCGGTAAATAAATAGGGTATATACAGATTGCTGGCTATTAGTGCACTTCTTTGGCCTTATCTTCCTGCTTACTAGCCTCCTTTGTAGTTTTCCCGGTTTCTTGTTTATAATCCTTTACACAGCGGAAACCGATACTCTTGTTTCTGTCCTCTGGTTTTCCAAATATCCTTACTGCGCAACGCATTTTGTATGCATAAGGAGCAAACAACGACCCCCCCTTGATCACTCGCATACCTGTGCTGTTTTCCGGTCCTTTAGGATTCACGCTTGGGCTCGTTTGGTAATATTCAGGGTGATACCAGTCGTTGCACCATTCTGAAACACTGCCGATTACATCCAGGCACCCATATGGGCTTTTCCCAAATTCAAAACTACCGACAGACAAAGGCGCATCAGGTCCGACATTGCATCGTTTAGCATCCCACACATTGCCCCAGGGAAATCTGCGCCCGTCTGTTCCTCTGGTAGCTTTCTCCCATTCTGCTTCAGTGGGTAAGCGTTTGCCTGCCCATCCGGCATAAGCATAAGCATCGTACCAGTCGACACGGCTTACAGGATAATCTGGGTAATCGAAATATGGATAGTCCCAGCCAGTGTGAGGCGTCCCTGGTGTATGGTCTTTTCCTTTTGGTTCTCCTGGAAAGCACTTGCTGTGGTCGCCGGTAGTTTTAATGTACTGCAGGAATTCCCAATATTGGGCATTGGTGACTTCGTATTTATCAATATAGTAAGCATCTAAATGTACTTCATGTAGCGGAGTTTCTTCAGGAATAAATTCGTCTTCTGTTGTACCCATAGTAAATTTTCCTGCCGGAATTAATATCATTTCACCCCATTTTCCACGATTTTCAGCCAGGGCATTCTTCATCTTTTCACCCCGTTCTGCCAGCGTGAATTCTTTGCGTTGATTCTTTTCTGATGGGTTTAGGCCTTTTTCTAATTTACTGATGTAAATCTTAACGCCCTGCAATGTCTTTTGATAATTTTCATCTAACTTTGTTTCTGGTGGTTGTGCTTCTAATAATGTTTTACATTTATCGAGATGGGTTAAAGCTTCCCGTTGATTTCCCAGCTTCCAATAAATTCCTCCCATATGAAAATGAAGCGTTGGAAGTTCGGGATTTAACGTTTCTGCCTCTTTGTATTCCTCTAAAGCCCCTTCAAAATCATTCAGTTCTTCGCGGAGCCGGTTTCCTTCCATAAAGTGATACATGGCAGCTTTTGCCTTTTCTTCTTGAGTGGCATCTGGTGGAAGGTTAATTTCTGTTTTTTTCTCGGGTAAAGATTTTTTTTTGTCAGATGAAGATTGAAGGATGAGTTGAGTTCCATCTTTTTTGCAAAATTTTTCGCCTGGATTTGCTTTTCCCTTGCAGGTTGGACATACAAGGTCTTCCTCGGAGAATTCCACAAGTTGTTTGCCATCAACGCTGCAGAAGCTGATGTCTCCAGGATAGATTCTATTACATTCCGGACAGAGTTTGTTTTTGGTAATATTTTGTTGTGTATTTGATACAGATTCTTTTTTTTGAGGCGTTTTTTGCTCCTCTTTTTTTATCTCCTTTGACATGAGGGTACTGTAAGGGAGCGTGATCGACATAATAAATGGAACGATGATATAAACAATTCTCACGAGAAAAAAACCTCCTTTTAAACTAAAACAAACAATATGAATTTTTTGCCTAAAAAAAAGAGATACATTAGCGTATCTCTTTCAAGTGCTCAGTGAAATAAAATTTAATAAGTTTATGGCTTTTTTTCAGCCATTTCTATATTTTTCTCCTCTTTTTCTGGACTCCAGTTTGACCATCTTCCCCATTCAACGTATTTTTTACCATCGGAAAGCCAATATTGAGTCCCATCCCTTTCCCGTTTGCAGGAGAGGTTTTCCACAGTACGAACTTGAGTCTGTTTTATGACTTTGAAGAAGTAGCAGTCGACCTGATGGAAATTGATTTCAGAATTATTTGATACCTCCTTCATTTCCAAGTCTTCGAACGTTAGTTTTTTTTCGTTAAATTTCTTTTCATCCACGGGGATTTCGTACGTGATAACTTCGGTAACCTTTATGGTAATCGGGTTCGGTTTTTCATCGACCCAGGGTATTGGTATAGTCCCTTCGTAGGGGGCAAAAGACGAGTGAAAACTTGGCGCATTAGTACCGGGTTGTTTGCTAGTATCTATAATACCACCTCCAGCATGTTGTGCTTGAACAGATTTTTCCTGCATAAGAAATGTACTAAAGAAAACGGATATACCGAACACAAGTGCAGCGCCTGAAATGTGATATTTGATGGAGTGGTGTTTCATCTTAAATTCCTTCCTTTAATTGGGTACTGTTTGAAGTATGCTGGTTAAGTTATGTGAAAATTTTACATGAAAGTGGTATGTTTGTCAATTATAGAAGTATCTCATAGTTATTAAAAAATGACTTGAACATGAAATAACTTTGTGGTAGAATCCTCGAACTTTGAATTATTTAAAGTTACTCGTGCGTTTTTAGATAAATTATTAAATATTAGTGATAATATTGCTTTAATTATAGATAGCTAAAAAAAGCAAAGGCCCTCATTACAAAAAGGAAGATTAGGAGGTATTTATGGATCGGTTGAAGCAGGTTTTGGAATTTATTCAGAGAAGAAAAAAGCTGGTAGGCTTCTTCACCATAATCGTGTTGGTAGTTTTTTTTGTTACCATAAATAAGGTGTATCATTATTCAGAGAAGAGTGAATTTTGCGCCAGTTG
>DBJWYX010000169.1:0-2324 GCA_052360825.1 Candidatus Wunengus sp. YC64 | reverse complement strand
ACAACGAACACGTGGAAAACTGTCATGCCTGTCATGTCGGGCCTGGACTCAAGGGATATGCACATGCGAAACTCAGCGATGGAACGCATGATTCTTTAATGCATTCATTTCAGGCGTATACGGACGGAGAATTCATCGAGATTGCCGAAGACAGTCTTAAAATCCTGAATGGGAACTGTGTTCGCTGCCATACAGAAGGATTTACAAAGGATAAATCTCATATTGAATTTGTTTCAAAAAGCAATAAGCATGGTACTCACGGTGAAACGCCTGAAAAATTGGAATGTACGGATTGTCATCTTGGCGTAGTCCATCCCCACATGCCCGGTGATTTGTTCAAGGCGTACGCTGCAAGAAAGATTAAACCGTACGGTACGTATGAAGAGACGGACTGTCTTGCATGTCATAAAATGGCGACACCCGATGTTGTGAAGGAATGGACAAAAGGTGTTCATGCTGTGAAGGGTGTAACATGCATAAGCTGTCACGGAAATGATCACCGTTTCATAGCAAAGAAACGAGGCCACGTTTCCGCAAGCACCTGCGGCGAGTGCCATCAGAATCAATATGTTGACTTCAGAGAAAGCGCACACCTACAAGGGCATCCTGTAGCTGCCACAAGTAGTTTTCAGGTGATTAGTACACGATTGTTGAATATAAAAGATTGTAAAGAATGTCACAAATTGGGATTAAGCTATGAGTTCGATAGGATCGGAGGAAGTTGTAATGCCTGTCATCCAAGCCACAAGTTTTCGGTGGCGGATGCAAAGGCATATGATGCCTGCGAAAAATGCCATGTTGGAGGGCCAGAACATTCTCAGTTAGACACCAGTGAAAGGTCTATCTTCGGAAAGGTGCAAAGAATGCGCAGTCAGGGTCTGATTACCAAAGATTTGATCACCTGCCAGTCTTGTCATGGTCCGAATAAATCGCATAATTTTAGTAAGACATTTTTGCCGCAGAATATTGAAGTATTACTTTTTGGGAGTACGGGACTGGTAAAGCTCCCAACAACGCACAAGTAACACTAATTGACTTGAAATAATTTCAAGATTCATTTAACATAATCCCACCGCCTAAAAACGGTGGGATTTTTTTTGCCTACGTATATGTACAAAATTTCAAATATTGAGATTCTACAGTTGCTTTGCTCCTTCAGAATGACGGTTGAACAACATTATTGTCATTCTGAGCGAAGCGAAGAATCTGGTATACAAATGAAAGGACTAAAATGGGGAAAAATATCGTACAAAAAATTTTCAGCTCGCATCTTGTCTCCGGCAAGCTAAAGGTTGGTGAAGAGATCGCCATTTCTGTCGATCAAACCCTCACGCAAGATGCTACCGGAACTATGGCTTATTTACAGTTTGAGGCTATGGGTATACCGAAAGTTAAAACAAAACTTTCGGTTAGTTATGTTGACCACAATACACTTCAAACAGGTTTTGAGAACTTTGACGACCATTTATTCCTTCAGAGCATTGCGAAAAAATACAGTATTTATTTTTCCAAACCGGGGAATGGTATCTGTCATCAGGTGCATTTGGAGCGCTTCAGTGTGCCTGGGGAAACCCTGCTTGGCTCAGACAGTCACACACCGACATGCGGCGGGCTGGGAATGATAGCAATTGGTGTAGGCGGTCTTGACGTAGCGATTGCTATGGCTGGCGGGCCGTTTTATATAATAATGCCAAAGGTCGTATTGGTAAAACTCACAGGTTCATTACGACCCTGGGTAACTGCAAAAGATGTTATATTAGAGTTATTGAGAAGGTTAACGGTAAAGGGTGGCGTCGGCAAAATATTTGAATACGGTGGTGAAGGGGTACAGACGCTTACGGTAACAGAACGTGCAACGATTACCAATATGGGCGCTGAACTTGGTGCGCTTACCTCGGTCTTCCCCAGTGATGCGCAAACAAAAAAGTATCTCAAAATGCAAGGCAGAGAAGGTATCTGGAAGCCACTAAAAGCCGATGCGAGCGCTAAGTATGATGAAGTTGTAGAAATTGATCTTTCGGCTTTAGAACCACTGATTGCCAGACCCCACAGTCCGGACAATGTCTGCAAAGTGAGTGAAATTAAGGGTGCGAAAGTTAATCAGGTCTGTATCGGGAGTTGTACGAATTCCTCATATCATGACCTTATGGTGGCTGCGTCAATGCTGAAGGGACGGAAAGTACATCCTGACGTAAGCCTCACCATTTCTCCAGGTTCGAGACAGGTGCTGGAAATGATAAGTAAAAATGGCGCTCTGGCGGATATGATTACCGCAGGTGCGCGCATTATTGAAGTTGCTTGCGGCCCTTGCATTGGAATGGGAC
>DBJWYX010000168.1:582-5660 GCA_052360825.1 Candidatus Wunengus sp. YC64 | reverse complement strand
TTTCACACGGCTGGCCTATTTTTACTTTTTGCAAATTTGATTCTGAAACATCCGCTTCCACAAGAAGAGAGTCCATATCGGCAATGGTTACAACAGCAGCCCTGGCAGTGGCGGCAGCCCCCAGCGGCGCAACGATGTCGCCGACATCGGCGTTTTTGGTCAATACAACCGCATCAAATGGCGCACGGATGAACGTATATCTCAAAGAAATTCTGGCAAAATGCACCGCTGCCTTACAAGCATTTATGGCTGATTCCGCTGCGGCTACCGACGCCTTTGCTTTTTTATAACGCGCCTCGGCAACGTCAAGTTCAGACTGCGGCACGACTCCTTGCGATAGAAGTTCTTTTTGCCGGTCGTAATGCAAGGTGGCGTCATTCATTTCTGCCTTTGCCATATCCAGATTGAACATAGCATTGTCCAGATTTGCTATTGCCTGATCACGTGCAGCCGCCGCATCTTCACCTTCCAGCTTGGCAATCACCTGTCCCTTCTTCACCTTGCTTCCTTCTTCTACCCCTAGCCATTCAAGTCGTCCGGTTATCTTAGATGCTACTGCTGCCTTACGCTGTGCAACCACATAACCGCTGGCGTTTAATAAAGTAAACGTCTGTGATGGATAAACCTGTGAAACAGTTGCGACCTTTACTTCAATGACGGGATTAAAAACTATTCGATAAAGAATGAAACCAATTATGAGGGCGGACACAAGAGCAGTTATCTTTAGCGACAGTTTCCTGCGTCCACGGCGATACGGCATCGCACCAGATTTGTCTATTTTTAATTTTGATATATCCTTATTTACCACGATTCGTTCCTTTGACGTTCTATTCTTTTTTAAGGTACAATGTTCAGGGATTCTCAATATACTTGATACCTAATATTTTTGCTATAAATTATTTCGACTGCATTAATACGATTTGTAATTCATTGATTGATTTAATGGAAATAGAGAGTTTTATTCTTGCTTAAGAGAACATTTGACAGTGAACTGGGATGGGAATAAATTGATGTTGTTTGTATCTGAATCTCACTCTTTTCCCATGAAGGAAGAGAGAAAAATGAACCTCTATTTTTCAGAGCGGCTCACTTTCTCAAAGGTATCCATAGCCTCTGCAACGAACTTACGGACGAGATGAGTATCTTTTCTGCCATAGGAAGATTCCACGCCTGTATGCACATCGACACCTGCTGGACGAACATATTGAATGGCTTCGCGAACATTATCGGGATGAAGACCTCCCGCGAGGATTACGGGCTTTGGGGAAATAGATACCAATCTCCTGCTTATATCCCAGTTATGCATCTTTCCTGTAGCGCCGCATGCTCCTGTTTCGGGATCATAGGTATCTGTGATAAATGCATCGACATGTCTGCAATGATCTGAGAGTTGGGCTTCCAGTTCAGAAAGATTGTTATCTTTCACGATAAGGCTTTTAATGATATATAGCCCGGAGTCCACTTTCCGCAGGGTTGCCAGTTCATCAGGAGAAACATCACCATGAAGCTGAACCATGCAAGCGCCGAGTTGATAACAAAAGTTCAAAATATCTTCGGCTTTTTTAAGGTAGGTTATAATAACGCCGTAGTGAGGCGGTTTCAGGGAACGGATTATCTTTCCTGCCTCTTCCTCCGAAATGTCCTCTTTGTGGACTGTGAGTCTTAAAGGAAACCCCAGATAGTTTACTCCCGATTCAACGAGCATTCGGGCTTCGGCGCTATTGATGATTCCAGCTACCTGTATCAATCCCCCAGATTCTGGCTCCTTCATCTCGCATCCTCGCTAAATAACGATGAACTTATAAATAAAATGAAATTCCTATACAATCGAGTTAATTCTATAGTAAGGGCATCTCGATAGGGTTTGAAACAATCTGTGTAATCTGCGAAACTTGTCCTCGTGGAAACGGGGATCTGTGGTTTCGATGGTCAGTTTAAGCCCATATGCCGGGTATGGGTTGTTCACAATCCTTGCACTTATTATCAATCAAGTGGTTTTCCAATATGGAGAATCCCGCCCGCCTGATTACGATGTTCTTACAGTGCGGACAGTAGGTATTTTCACCTTCGTGTCCCGGTACGTTACCCACATAGGGGAAATGAAGTCCCGTATCAAGGGCAACCTTTCTGGCCATTTCTAAGGTTTTTACCGGTGTCGGCGGCAGGTTCTTTATCTTGTAGGTTGGATGAAAACGGGTGAAATGGATGGGGACATCCGGTCCGAGATTTTCCTTAATCCAGCCACACATCCCCCGAAATTCCTTTTCGTTGTCGTTGAGTGTGGGTATCACGAGCATAACAATTTCAAACCACATTCCAATTTTCTTTAAGGTCAGCAAGGTATTTAACACGGGTTTCAATTCACCTGTGCAGGTATCCTGATAGAATATTTCCGTAAAACTTTTTAAGTCAATCTTCACAGCACTCAGGTGTTGACAGAGTTCCCTTAAAGGTTTTTCTTGAATATAACCGTTCGATATCATAACACTCTTTAAGCCGTGCTTATTGCCCAGTTGAGCCGTATCGAACATATATTCATAAAATACAACGGGTTCTGAATACGTATAGGCTATCGTTTTACTGCCGCTTGTTTTGGCATCTTTTACCACATCCTCGGGTGTTAGTAGAATACTTTCGACCTGCTCGGGCCGATATTGCGAGATCTGCCAGTTCTGGCAAAATTTACACTCGACGTTGCATCCCGCCGTAGCCAGAGAATAAGCCTTTGTGCCTGGTAAAAAGTGGAACATGGGTTTTTTTTCTACTGGGTCGACATTCAGGGCGCAGACACGCGAATGCACCAGGGTGTAATAAGTGCCGCCGCGATTTTCCCGCACACCGCAGTAACCGCGTTCCCTGTCGGCAATAGTGCATTTTCTGGGACAGAGTTCGCATTCCACCCTGAGGTCTTCCAGTTTCTTGTAATGCATGGCCTCCTTTACGGGAAACCCTTGATTAATGCCCTTCAGTGACTCAGGGGTATAAACATCTTCTGCCCAGGCAACTAATTTATTTCCGAGACAGAGACTGCACGCCCCGAACAGACCTGCTTTCATTAACGATCTTCTGGTAATCATAAAACACCTCAAACAATACGTAACAATTTACCACGGAAAGACACGGAATATCACGGAATTCGGAGAAAATAAAACACCATAACAGTTAAATTATGCAGAAGCAAGAAGTCAAAAGTCTGAATCAAGAGGCCAGAAATCAGAAGCAAGAATCCAGAATCCAGAATACGGAATTGAAATCTATTCAAATTATATTGCCATTGTATCGGCAAGTCAAGGAATGCAGGAGTTGATATTTTCATTCTCAGTTTTACTTGAGGCACTTGTAGCGGATTTTGAGGTGACTTTTTCCATTTACTTTGGTAGACTTCTTGTATTTAATGAGATATTTGAACAAATGTAATATATTTGTTACTGATTTTCAGATTGTCAGATTAACAGTAACTTGATTATTGGTTCTACAGTGTTTTTCAATAAGAAACGGAGGTTAAAAGTGAAGAGAATAACCGCAAATAAAGAAATACTTGGTGGAAAACCAATTATAAAAGGAACCAGAATTTCCGTGGAATTTATTCTTGAACTCCTTGCGTCTGGCGTTACTGAAGATGAGATACTTCGGGATTATCCACATTTAACAAGAGAGGATATTCATGCCTGTCTTGAGTATGCTGCCCATGCGCTTAAAAATGAAGTATTTCTTGAACTAGAAACCAAATAATGAAGATTGTCTCTTTAAAGTTATTGACAGATGAGAATATTTCGCCACAGGTTGTAGCTTTCTTACGACAAAAAGGGATTGATATCGTTGATGTAAAGGAAAAGGGATGGTGTGGTAATGAAGATAAATATCTTATGGGAATAGCACGCAAAGAAAAAAGATTTATTCTAACTCATGACGTTGATTTTGGTACTTTGGCTATTAATGAAGGCATTCCATGTTATGGCATAATTTATATGAGATTAAAAAATATAAAAGTATCCAATATCATTACTATTCTTGAGAAACTTCTTGCAATTGATAAAGATGTCGAAGTGGGGTCGCTAATTGTAGTTGAAGATACACGAGTAAGAGTTCGTAACATTACGCAATAAAAACTAATTAGCAGAAAATGGATAAAAAAGAGCGGGTTATTTTCGTCTTACATGACCTCTGAACTTTTGAAGTTTATTGCAGATGCTATGCTTGGCAGGCTTGCGAGATGGTTGCGCATACTTGGACATGATGTGGTATACGAATCTTCTATTTCAGATAACGACCTTATTGCACGTGCAATTCACGAACGCCGAATTATCTTAACCATGGATAGGAAGCTAACGGAACGTGAATCAGCAAAGAACTCCTTGCTTATCAATAGCCCTTCTTATAAAGAGCAACTCAAACAAGTTATTACCCATTACAATATCGATTATAAATCAGGGATTTTTACGCGATGTCTGGTTTGTAATAGTCTATTAGTCTCTATTGAGAAAGAAAAAATAAAGGACAGAGTACCATCGTACGTGTATTCGACACAGGATGAATTCGATATCTGCCCACAATGCGGACGTATTTACTGGTCGGGTACACATAGAGTAAAAATGCTGGGAATGCTTGGTGAAATTATGAAGTAAATTTGCCACAAATTACCGCAAATATTTGACAATTTCTGCATGGTTTTGTATAGTTATTAGAAATTATTGGAGGCGTTAGAAATTTTCTTTTTAACAATAAATTCGATACTTTTTTAATAAGGGAAGGGCATGAAAAGATATTTTATACCTCTATTATCATGTTTGCTAGTAATCTCATTTCTGCGAGGCGCGCTTTCTGCTGAGAAAAAGCATCAAAATGAAGAAGTTCTGGCAACTGTCAATGGGAAGAAAATAACACAGGCGGATTTGGCTAATCGACTTGAAACTTTCAGAAATACAGATGCAGAAACACTCGATACTATTAAACAGGAAATCCTGGACCAGCTGATTACCGATATATTGCTGGAAGAATTCATTGATAGACAGGGCTTGGTTGTTGCCCCTGAGGAGATTGAGCGGGAGGTGAATCAGGTAAGAAGCAATATCACAAGC
>DBJWYX010000168.1:0-550 GCA_052360825.1 Candidatus Wunengus sp. YC64 | reverse complement strand
TTCTTGCATCGATAGGCTCTAATATGAGTGAATTCGAAAGAAGTATAAAGCATTCTCTTGCGCTTGAAAAATATTTTTATAATAAGCTCGACGATAAGACTCTGGAGAAGTATTTTGATGGAAACAAGAGCCTTTTTAATGGTGAGTCCGTTAAGGTCAGCCACATACTCATCGACACAAGAAATATGAAGACACAGGAAGAATTATCACATGCGCTGGAACAAATCAAAAGTATTAAAAAAGAAATCGATCAAGGAGCGGCCTTTGATGAAATGGCAAATAAATATTCCAACTGCCCATCGGCTCAAAATGGGGGTGACTTAGGATTTATTCAAAAAAAAGGCAACCTCGCAAGGTCATTTTCGGACGCAGCATTTTCTTTACGGATAGGTCAGGTAAGTGAACCGGTTCAGACGGAATATGGATACCATCTCATAAAAGTAACGGAGAAGAAAGAAGGCGTTAATGTTAAATTCGGGGATGTTAAGCAAAAAGTCAGGTTAGCAGTGCTGGATGAGGAGACCCTCAAATTACTCTCTCAGCTTCATAA
>DBJWYX010000167.1:0-5686 GCA_052360825.1 Candidatus Wunengus sp. YC64 | reverse complement strand
AACTTTGTGAGAAACCAGGCGATATTGTTGATAAGGATGTCCTCGTGCCCAAAGATTACGGTTGGTCGAATAATTGCATAGGACAGACCGGAATGGATGACAGCTTTTTCAAGAATTCCTTTCCCTCTGAAATAAGGGAAGGGAGATGCTTCTGAGGCGTTTGTGATGCTGATGTGCACAATCCTGCGGATGCCAGCTTCTTTCGCCGCGTTGATGAGTATCTTCGTGTTTGCAACGGCAGTATCATAGGTAACCTGTCCGTATGGGAAGCGCACCCAGTATGTGTTGTAAAGGGTCGTTGCCCCCCGTAAAGTTCTAGTCAATTCTGCTGGATTATCGAAATGAAATGGGGCAACACTTACCTGATTGCCAAACGGATTCGGGCGGTTGGGGTGTCCGGTGAGCGTTTTAATCCTCTTCCCTATTGAAAGAAGTTTCCTGGTTATATACTTACCCGTGTAACCAAACGCACCGGTAACAACATTTAATTCCTGAGTTTCTATGTCCATACTCATAATCTGGACAAACCAGAAATAAAATTAAGCCTTCGGCAACGTACAAACACAAATTATCCCTCCCTTGATGGGAGGGACTAAGGGAGGGTGCGTAGCTTTTTCTTTCACCCCCACCTAGCCTCCCCCATCAAGGGGGAGGAACTATTTGTTTGAAATTCCTGTACATAAAATTAAGCCTTTGGCAGCTTTTTCAATGTAGCGCGAACTTCAGTTCGCTTTCACCCTATGCGAACTAAAGTTCGCACTACAACTGCAACTGTGAAATTCCTTAACATCTAATTTTATGATTTATATTGGTTATATTTTAGCCAGAGTATTTCCATAAATTCTTTTTGCAATTTGTAATACCGCAATCACATCAACAACCAGAAATATTCCGTCAAATATCAGATTTTCCAAGCCCTTCAGATTCGATAGTGCAAACAAATATACCATGATATAAATCACTGCTCCTCCTGAGATGAGGCCACAGATATAACCAAGGCGATGATGAAGGATCAAAAGTACCGATGCAGACAGGTAAAGCGGTATGAAAAACATGTCAGGCCATATCAGACCATAATACGCTTCTTCAGGAAAAGCTTCAGGCCGTTTCCAACTACCAGCTATAACTGAAAATACTGCGTAAGCCTGGAAAAGTCCCCAAACGGCAAACCAGACAATTGCAAACCACGGCCTTTTCATTTTTTATTTTTGCTTTCAGCACTGACTCTGCCTAAACCGCCTTTTCTCCTCTTTCCCCAGTACGGATACGGATAACGTCCATGATAGGATTGATAAATATCTTCCCATCCCCAATATTGCCTGTCTTTGCCTCCTTTACAATACACTGGACGATTTTCTCGACGTCCTTATCCGCAACCACCATTTCCATCTGCATTTTGCTTATGAGGTCTGTTTTATAGGTCCTGCCGCGCCACTGTTCGGTAATGCCCTTTTGATTACCGTGCCCTTTTACCCCAGTCACCGTCATCCCCGGATACCCAACATCTGTCAGGGCATCCTTTACCATAGCAAACCTATCTTCCCTCACAATTGCTGTAATCTTTTTCACGCCTTATCCTCCAAAAATAATTATTAGTAATAATTCACCGCAAAGACGCAGAGGACGCAAAGGAAAAATTAAAGCAGTTAAAAACTACTAAGAAACAAGGATGAAGGTTGATAACCCATGACATTTTCATCTCTTTGTCTTTTAAAACTTTGCGTTCTTTGCGCCTTTGCGGTGAGACAAATTCTTACAACTACTCTATATCTCCGTCATCCATACGATACGGGGAATTAATACCGGGGCGGGAAACCAATTTACCCGTGTAGGTAATCGTATTCCCCACCCTTACACTCATGACCTTATCAAACATCCTCCAATCGAATAAGATTTCTACTTCCGCATTCTTGCCCCACTGGCGGCTCACCCCCATGCGGTTCCAGTCCACACGCCCCGTCCCCTTGTATACTATGATTCCCTGCCATCGAACATATTTGTCTTTATATTTTTTCCACAAATCTTTCTTCTCAGCGCGAGACAGTGAACTCTCCCCTCCAAATTTTTTGTCCATTTCCTCAAGAGAAATATCCATGAATTCCCTTGGTATTTCTTCTATTTTTGATTTTGTAATCTCTTTCGCTGCTGGTTGCCCATTATCACGGGTATTATTGGCTTGTAGTGGCTGTTTTTCAGTTGTTTCCGCCGAAGTGGTATGCGCCGCAGAGGGTATCTCTGATGCAACCAATTCTTTTTTACTGATTTCCGAGGGAATAGGTTCGGCATCTGTATACAGCCTCCAAAATATATCTTTATAACTGAGGATTCTCTCAGAATCATGGTGAAATACAACATCACCACAAATATTCCTATTCCGATACGCCATCCAGTTATACACACCAGTTACCAGTACCCTGTCATCCAGTACAATAAAATCCTGTACCGGGTTGCCACACAACTGTGTTTTCAGTACCCTGACATCAAATCCTTTATCAATCAGCATCTCTGCAAGTGAACCTTTAGCGCCGTTGCTATCCTGCTCCAACATCATAACACGCACCCGAACTCCTCTCTCTCTTGCACCATCCAGATACTCACTAATCTCAAGGGCGGCAAAATCGTGGATACAAATATCTACACGATGCCGTGCATATTCAATACCTTCACGTAACCGTTCTCTGACAGTGCCCTCAGGAATATAAGAGACGCTATGCGCCGTGCACAAGGAACTGCAAATATACCAGAAAAAACCTGCAAATAACAATTTTTTCATATACCCGTATTTCCCATGTATACGAGAAATGCCTTGTGTAAATTATCCAGGATATCTGTAGCAATCAATGAAATTTCGCCTTTCTCTCGCGCCGCAATATCCCCTGCCAGACCATGCAAATAAACACCCAACTGTGCCGCCTCAAACGGGGCGTATTGTTGTCCCAAAAAGGCAGCGATCATACCCGTCAGCACGTCTCCAGCGCCGGCAGTAGCCATTCCGGGATTGCCTGTCTCGTTAATATAAAACTTCTCTTCATCCATAACAATGGTCTTGTGACCTTTCAACACCAGGGTTACATTCTTCCTGCCTTTGACAAACATCCTGGAAATTTCCAGCCGTTTTGACTGAACTTCCTTTGTTGATATGCCCAGAAGATGCGCCATTTCACCCGGATGCGGAGTTAGCACAATCTGTTTTTTTATCTGATCCAATATCTTTGGGTTATCGACCAGGGCATTAATACCATCGGCATCCAACACGATGGGACAATCCAAAGACTGCAATAGCCACAGCACCAATCTCTTCGTTTCCAAATACTGGGATAAACCGGGCCCTATAGCGACCACATCGAACCGCTGTGAAAAATCGAGGATGTCCTGTCGTCCCAACTCCGACAGGGTTTTTACATGCGTTTCAGGCAATGGATGAGTCATAACGCACGTTAATTTGGATGCAACGATTCCATGCAAGCTCTCCGGAATGCCCAGGGTGACAATCCCGGCGCCGGCACGCAAGGTAGCCGTACTGCACATGCACGCAGCGCCAGTCATACCGCTGGAGCCTGCCAGCACAAATACGCGGCCGTAGTCCCCCTTGTGTGTATCGGGCTTTCGAGAAGGAATCTTTGGTATGTCTTTTATCTCGTACATAAAAATATCACAAATATTCAGCCACAGACGCAAAGAAACGAACTGAGTAGGGTGGATTAAGGCGCAGGTTTTTTGCGCCGAATCCACCAATCACCCCCAAATGGTGGATTCGCATTCGCTTAATCGTTCGACTGAGTGCTCACGACGAAGTCCACCCTACAAAAACTTCATAATTTCCCCTGCCTCTCGTGTTTTCTTTTCTCTGTGCCCTCTTGGTGCTCGGTGGCTAATGTCCGGCAGGTCACTTTACCTCCTTGTTCGATTGATCAAAGAGGCGACATAAGCTGCGCCAAAACCATTATCGATATTTACCACAGAAACACCAGATGCACAACTGTTCAACATGGACAGGAGCGGCGCCACTCCAAAGAAACTAGCGCCATAACCAATACTGGTCGGGACGCCAATGACAGGACAATCTACCAACCCTCCAACCACGCTTGCCAACGCCCCTTCCATTCCGGCCACCACGATAATTACGTTTGCCTTGAGCAGTTCACCATGACTCTTCATCAACCGATGGATTCCAGCAACGCCCACATCGTACAACACCTTTACATTATTCCCCATGATCTCCGCTGTCACCCGTGCTTCCTCAGCTACAGGGATATCAGAAGTCCCTGCCGTAATAATCAGGATAAGCCCTTTATGAGGTTTTCGTCTGGTTTTTCGTATCGTAATTGTTCTCGCCTGTTCGTTGTAAACTGCCTCAGAAAACTTCCTGGAAACAGCTTCATAAATCTCCATACTTGCGCGGGTCGCAAGCATATCGTTTTCACCGGCAACGATATGTTCCACAATCTTTACCACCTGTTCAGTGGTCTTACCCATGCAGAAAATGACCTCTGGAAAACCACAGCGAATCTTGCGATGGCTGTCCACCTTGGCAAAACCGATGTCTTTGTAAGGCAGTTCCTTGATCTTCCCAAGGACATTATTTATTGACACCTCCCCGGCCTTATAATCTTCCAGTAATTTCTTTATAACATCAATGTCCATATCAATCTCAAATGTGTAGAAAATTTATAGGTATATGCTGCCGGTAGGGACAATTCATGAATTGCCCCTACATAATGATATATACAAAAGTTTTTCAAAGCTACAGTTGGTTCAATCTTGCAGATTGAACCAGCAAAGAACACTATTATCAGAAAGTTTTTTAAATAACGTTACGGGTAGCGAGAGACGTGTGACGAGAAAAAACGTCACTCGCCACATGTCACACGTCGCCTTTATTCACTTTAATTGCGGCTATGCTGTGTTTATGGAATAGCTTCAACATCAAGCAGCGAAATATCACCCTCCAAATACTTCCTGTAAGCCAGGCCTGCTACCATAGCGGCGTTATCCGTACATAATCTGAGAGATGGGCAATACACAGGAATACCAATCTCCCTTGATACCTCTTGCAACCTCTGACGCAACCTTGAGTTCGCCGCAACACCTCCACCTAATGCAATCCCACGAACGTTATACATCCTTGACGCCAGGACTGTTTTATCTATCAGCACATCAACCACCGCCTCCTGAAAACTCGCAGCGACGTCAGCGATTTCTTGATCGGACGGTGTCTTTAATCTGGATGTCCTCACATCCTGCCCCCGATAATAGTATAACACTGCAGTCTTCAGCCCGCTAAAACTAAAATCAAGCGAATCCTTTTCGAGATACGCCCTTGGGAATGTCACTGCACGTCGGTTTCCGCACCTTGCAAGCTTATCAATGATGGGACCCCCTGGATAACCCAGACCCAATATCTTTGAAACTTTATCGAATGCCTCGCCTGCGGCATCATCAATCGTCCAGCCCAACGGCGTATGTTTCGTCTCACTCTCTGATAAAAAAAGGGTAGTATGCCCCCCCGACACGACAAGACTAATCGTGGGGTAGGGTATATTCTCATGCTCCAGATTATTCGCATAAATATGGGCATGGAGGTGATTAATTGCCAACAAAGGTACGTCCAGCGCCATACACAGAGTTTTAGCGGCTGTTACACCGATAAGCAAGGCGCCGATGAGACCCGGCGTATTGACAACGG
>DBJWYX010000166.1:0-5700 GCA_052360825.1 Candidatus Wunengus sp. YC64 | reverse complement strand
ACTTCTGCCGGCATGAAGGAGTTGAGCAGCCACACGAACGTCATACCGATGAATGGCATCGGTTAATCTTTTTAATCCGGGGATAAATTCATCTTTATCCAGCCCAATGATGCTCTTCCATACTTTACCATTCATTTCAGGATAACAGCCACCAACAACAATAAGACCTACTCCCCCCCTTGCACGCTCAATATAAAAGTTGATAATCTGGTCGTTAATGGTGCCATCCGAAGTAAACCCCAGGTCCATGGCAGACATGATGATCCTGTTTTTCAACGTCATCTGGCCGATATTCTTTTTTTCAAATAGTTTGCTCATAGTTTGCCAGGTAATTTTTGATTTGATAGTTGATTATGCAAGGTTGATGTGGGGTTGACGAATTAAAAGCCAAGGGGCAAAGGTATAATTCATGCTACGTGGCTTTCAATTGTTTATTGTTTGTATTCAAAGAAACTTATTTCCTTAACGCAAAAGATATGTTCTAATTCTTCAATCTCAGGCATGTTGGGATTATAAGACTCAAATCAATGTTTGTCAAGTTTATCCTGGAAACAAACCCATTTCATAGTTTCAGCAAGAGTAAATTCGGGAAGGACGATAATAGATGATACTACGACATATCCATAGCGCAACGAAGAGCCGCAACCAAAGCGGTGAAGATAAGACAAGTGGCGTGTGGCAGGTGTCGGGTGACGTTTTACTCGTCACTAGTCATTCGACACACGTCCCTATTTCTAAAACTTACACAAAAAAGAAGTTCTTACAGGATAATACTATACCAACTGAAGGACATTGAATTTGTCATGATTGTCACTCATGATGAGAGCCTCGAAGTAACAGAGGGGCAAATAATATTTTTGTGGTCTCTGTGGTTATTTGAAGAATTTAAACACCCAATGGCAAATACATCTCATGCCACTCAAAGCCGCCGAGTGTTGATGTTGACTTTCCACCATAGAAAAAACCGTACTTTTGATAGTAAGGAATTAAGTTAGATTTACAAATCAAGAGGATCTTTTGCTTTTTTAATGCCTTTGATACCTCAATAAATCTTGACATGAGTTTTTTAGAAACTCCATTCCCTTGATATTCCGGCAATACAGCTAAAGAAAAGATAACGATATTTTTCCCGTTTTTTTCGTGACCCACCATGTCTTTAAATGCCTCGTCCGTTATATCATCCCTGTTTGTTGACCCGCTGTTAATCATACCAACGATCCGGCCCTTCAATTCAGCAACCAGAAATCCGTCTGGATACAGTTCAATGCGTTTTTGAATTTTTTCCCTTGTTGCTGCATCAGTAGTATAACAGACAGACTCAATGGTATAACACGCATCCACATCGTGCTCATTGACATGCCTAATTATTACATTGGTCATGAGATAATTTTTTGTGTTGATAATTTATAAACATTCATATTTTTATTTTTATCTCATCGCCTGTCAAATAGAACGTTGCCTTTTTACATTCCTCAATAATGGTCATTGTTGATTCTCCAATCGTAATCTCTACTCCCGGATGAACAACCTTATGGACCACTACCTTGGCATCCTTATTAACCGATACTATTTCTTCGCTCGCTAGGTCATTTAATTTTTTTACTAACTCTTCCCTTCGGGAAAGGAGGCGATCAAATGTATTTGTGTACTGTGGTGGAAGTTCCCCCTTTGCCTTCTGAATTGCATGGAGTGTATTAAGTTCCTTATCGACCGTTTTCAGAACAGCCTTTAAACCACTTATCTCTTTTCTCGTACTCATTTGACTCTGCCGTGCAGTATAGTCAATTCCTGCTTCTACGTCTGTATGAACCTCATTTTTACTTCCCAAAGATTCGACTTCAATTACTGCTCCAGCGGTTGTTATTCCACCCTCGATAGATATCTTGTCACCGTCTACCTTCACGGTATTTTTTGCATAGATGATGCAATCCACTGCCTCGCGTAATATTTTTACATTATTTGCCACGATTGTCTGATTCCTGGCAAAACCGATGGTCACATCACCATCAGCTTCAATTTTTCCTTTACCCGAACCAATAAAACCGCCCTTTATCAAAACGTTGCCCTTTGACTTTATTATAGAATCTTCTACCGTACCCCAAACCTCTACATCTCCTATAGCATCTAATATAAACCCACTTCTTACATTTCCTTTAACAACAACCGCCCCTTTGCTTGTGATATTCCCTGTACTAAAATCAACGTCTTTTTCGACTGCATAACAAGACTTTACAGAAACAACACCACCGGCGTATTTCACAATCCCATCGATGTTAGATAGCAACAATTTTGCGTCCTTATTCGATACTTTTGTATTCTCTCCGATTGGGAGTACACATGGCTTTCCATGTACAGGGTTAACCATTTTGCCATAAACGCTTTTTCCCGGCGTTCCTGGGGTAGAATCTATTAATTTAACCAGGGGTTGTTCCTTTTCAACATTTTCAACCATGCTCACTTCGTGGAAATCTACCTTACCATGAGCGCCCTCCTGCGGTTTGATTTTTTTATCTACATCAAATAAAAATTCAAGCCTGCCGTCTTCACCATTAATTGCGTGATCCCCTTCGGCTATAAGCACGTTTTCCATGGAAAATTTTTCCTGTTTGACCTTATCCAGGGTATTCTTTATAACTTCTTCCTTTATTCCAAAAGAAACATTTTTTGATTGCAGGATTTTCAATACATCATCTAAGTTGATATCGATGTCCTCCTGGGCAACTGGTTTTACTGTTAAATAGACCTTCGTATGGTCATCAGAGACCTTGACTAAAAGAAATTTGGTTTTGTCATTCGTTTCCGACATATTTTTCACCGTTTATTTAACATTGACGAACTAATGCTAAACAAAAAGACAAGTTTTCGGCATTATTGAAAACATATCAAATTCTGTGCCAAACGAGTAGCAAGAAGATTCGCCGCGTAGTCGTTGATGAAGTAGAGACACAGACAAAAAGGCGGTGCGTAACCACAGATTTCTCAGATTACACAGACGATTGCGGTTTCTGTGTTTATTAAGTTTTTAAGTTTCTTGTGTTTGCCGTGTAAACCCAAGAAACCTAAAGAACCTTTAATAATATTAATCGGAGCTGTCCAAAAGTTATTACCATGTCATTGCGAAGAAGGACCGACTGAAGCAATCTCCTGATTTTAAAGGGTTTCACAATGGATTGCTTCCCCTTCGCAATAATGGGGTCCGCAATAATGGGGTCAGGTCTTTAATCTTGCTATTTATTATGAAAGCGGATTCTTTTTTAACAGTCTGCTTATGGTTGAATAATGCAGCCCAAGATAATCAGCCACTTCCTTCTGGCTATAACTGTATTTCTCCACCGATTCTACTATTTTTACATTTCTTTTCTGTATATTAGTTGCTGATTTTTTATTGAATAAAGTTTCCAGGCACGGTCTTCCTATGAATCTCTGCTGCCTTGGAATTTCTTTTATCTCTTCCTGCCCTTTTACACAATTGATCAACTTCTTTACAAAACCTTCTCTTCCAAGAAGGCTCTGCCCCCTCACTCCTTCCCAGACCGATTCCCTTCCGATACCTGATTTTACAAATTCCTTATAGTTCTTTTTGGCCTTCTCCCGATGTTTATCAAACTGTCTCAATATCCAGTCGATGGTAAGTACGGCATGTGGTTTCTCAATGCCAGATGTACCCCTATAACTACTCCACTTCCATTCATCTGGACTTTCCACAATCTTTGCCCTGACAGGATTAAGAACTACGTATCTTGAAACCTGCAACAGATAGCTCTCTTTCTCAATCAATATTGCCTTGTACCTTCCTTGAAATACATGACCAACCCTCTGGTGTCTCTTATTGAACGACTGTGTATATACACCGTTCAGTTGTCTCATCCCTTTCGAGAGGTTTCCGTCTGGTGTTTCTATTACCAGATGGTAATGATTATCCATGAGACAATACGCATAACAGAGCCAATTAAAACGTTCGCATGTCTTTTTTAATATATCAAGAAACAAAATATGGTCGGTATCGGTAATAAATATGGGTTCTCTTGCATCGCCTCTTGATGTAACGTGGTAAATGGCCCCATCAAATTCTATTCTTAGTGGTCTTGACATGGAACATAATCTATCATTTATATAATCACGTGTCAAGAATAAAGACCTGACCCCTAGTCTTCAATTTACCGGAATGGTATCGTAAGACATAATGCATGTCAAGCCAAAATCGGCATAATTACTTGAATACATGAAGATGTTTTCGCTATAATGTTCTCACATTTTTGTTATAATCCATCTCGTCACAGAACACGGGAATGGGTGAACGACCATTCACCACCGCAATCATTTTTCTCTGCGTTCTTTGCGTTCTCTGCGGTGAGTTATTTTTTTAAATATCATAGGTTATAATTTGAATAAGCATTTAAATCTACTTCTCCTGGCAACTGAAAACTTATTACGGCATAAGACAAAGACGATTGTCGTCTGTCTGTGCATTATTGCCATTTTGTCGCCCTTTATTACTGCCATCGCCATTTCGGAGGGCATACGGGCACAATCCCTCACCTCTGTTAAAGCAGGCGCAGACCTCTATCTGACATTCGATGAATTTGGCAGGAATGCGGCCATTCCCCTAAAATATCTGGATGAGATTAAAAAGATTTTTGGGGTAACAAAGGCAATACCACGCATTATCGGACGGGCTTTTGTGCAAAATAAGCTTGCAGTGATCGTTGGTGTCAATAAAGAAGACCTTCCGGAGTCCATCTCCTGTATTTCGGGCCAAATGTTTGTAAATCCAAACGAGGTTATTGTGGGTCATGAACTGGCAGGGCATTTCCACTTAAGCACTGGCGACCAGTTCAGCATGCGCGGACAACAGCGCAAGACCTTTACCGTTGTAGGATTCTTTTCCTCAGACGCAAGCATCTGGGGGTCTTCCATGATACTTATGTCCTTCAAGGATGCAGGGGAACTGTTCGGCAAGCAGGACGTTGCTACAGACATACAAATCCACACCCTGCCGGGACA
The DNA here is from genome assembly GCA_052360825.1 of Candidatus Wunengus sp. YC64. Classification (GTDB taxonomy): domain Bacteria; phylum Planctomycetota; class Brocadiia; order Brocadiales; family Brocadiaceae; genus Wunengus. The sequence goes on along the minus strand of DBJWYX010000166.1, from coordinate 696 downwards.
CAACTCAGAAATTGCGACCGACCTGTATGATATTTTTCAGAACGAGCCTTACAGGTTACAGGACAAACACATGGTAGAATTGTATTTTAAAAAGGGTTTTATGCTCAAGGAAGGTATTTTTAGCGCATTATATCTCGTCGCCTTGTCCCTGGGCGTGCCTGCCATCCTGGTAGCCTCAGGCTTCGGATTATCTGAGCGGAAAAAGGAAATCGGCATTATGAAGGCCACGGGCTGGAATACCCTGGAGGTGTTAGAAGTGATTTCCTTTGAGCAATTGCTCATCAGCTTATTGGGCGCCACCATTGCAATATTATTATCCATTCTTTGGGTTAAGGGTTTCAATGGCGATAACGATGTTGCCGAAATTCACACTGCCTGCAAGGTTTCTGCCTTTACCATGTATGCTCAGCTTTTTCTTTGCCTTTATATTGACCATGGTCGGCAGCGTCTATTCTTCATGGAGGGCGTCAACCGAGTCGCCGGTTGTATCGATGAAATAATGATTAGAACTGAAAACCTATGTAAGTCGTACCACTGTCATACTCGCCACGAAGTATGTGCCATACAGGACGTCAGCTTACATATTTCAAAGAATAGCTTTGTGGTATTGCACGGGCCGTCCGGCTCCGGGAAAACCACCCTGCTGAATATCCTCGGCACGCTGGACAGACCCACAAACGGCAAGGTATTTATGTC
>DBJWYX010000165.1:0-5701 GCA_052360825.1 Candidatus Wunengus sp. YC64 | reverse complement strand
ACCCTGTCTTATTTCGTGGATTACTCTCTGTGGCATCTGAATCCGCTGGGGTATCATCTCACCAATATCGTACTTCATACCCTGAATTCAGCCCTCTTGTTTTTCCTCGTTCAGCGTATGGTAAGAAATACACCTGTCTCCTTTCTGGCATCGCTTTTCTTTGTGTGTCACCCTGTTTTGTCCGAGGCCGTGAATGCCATTAGCTATCGGGAAGACCTCTTCGCTGCTACTTTTTTTATCACTGCCTTTCTGCTGTATGTCAAGCTGCCGGCTTCCAATAAATTTATGTACAGGAATTTAAGCCCGCTCGGAACCGGGATGCATCACGGAGTTTACGCTGAGCAAAAACAAGATTCTTCGGCTTCGCCTCAGAATGACAAAAGGCGAAGGGTTCAGCATGACAGTGTTTGTCATTCTGGGCGGAGCGAAGAATCTAAGTTTTACCTTTATCCTCTTTCCCTCTTGTCGTATCTCTTTGCGCTTTTTTCAAAGGAAATGGCCATTACCCTGCCTTTACTCATATTTTTCTTCGACTACCTAATAGGAAACTGTCGCGCTTTTACGAATCGTATATTGCGTTTTTATCTGGGTTATATCCTTGTTACTATCTTTTACCTTCTTGTCCGATTCTGGTGGTTTCATAACCCCGTTGAGTCCGGCGTCTCTTATCCACAAGAAAATCTTTGGTTTAATTTCCTTGCCATGTCCAAGGTGCTGGCGTCTTACCTCAAGCTTCTGTTTTTTCCCGTGAATCTGAATGCCGATTACATTATTCCTGTTGCTTCATCTCCCCGGGATATGTCTTGTATCCTGTCTCTCCTCCTGATTATCTCTATAGCGGTGATTGGCTGCAGGTTATTTTTTCATTCCAAATTTTTATTTTTTTCACTCCTGTGGTTCTTCGTTGCCTTACTTCCTGTTCTGAACATTGTACCTATTGGCAATATCATGGCTGAACGGTATCTCTATATTCCCGTGATTGGATTTTGCATTATGGGCAGTTACTTCATCACGCGCGTAAGCACCCTGAGGTTACATCCCTTTCGTATTTCAGTTTGGGTTCTCACTTTCAGTATCCTTTTTGGTTTCGTATGGCAGACCTCTTCGCGGTCGAGGGACTGGAGGGACGAATTTACTTTGTGGTCAAAGATTATTGCGCGTGAGCCGAATAGCTACAAGGCGCACAGCAGTTTGGGAATTTTGTTAATCAAGAGAGGACAGGAAGAGGAGGGAATATCAGAGCTGCGAACGTCATTGTCTATGAATCCATCGTATCCTGATGTGCACAACAACATGGGCACACTGTATGAACAAAAAGGCATGTATGATGATGCGGCAAAAGAATATCGTTGTGCCTTGCGTCTTGATCATATCCTGTCAGAGGCGCACTATAATCTTGGCAACACATATTTGAAGACAAGCAATTGCGATAAGGCAATCGCCGAATACAAACTTTATATCTCGATCAAGGGCGATCATCCTACAGTACTTTACAATTTGGGCGTTGCTTATATGAAACAGGGCATGCTTGATGAATCTGCTGCGGCCTTTCAGAAGTCATTACAAGGTAATCCAGAGAATGCCGACGTCCATAACAATCTTGGCGTTATATTTACCAGAAAAGGCCAATTGAGTAATGCCATAAGAGAATTCAGGGAGGCATTGAAATACAATCCTGCCCATCCCGATGCCTTAAGCAATCTGGAGGCTGTGTCCAAATTGCCATGATACAGAATTTTCAGGCTATTTTTTCCGATAAATGTTCAAGCCTATCTTTTCTTCGCGATCTGGAATAGTGACGTTTCCTTCCGTTGATGCGACAATGATGTTCTTCCCCGACGAAGAAGGACCGAATTCCTTTGATAAATCTATCTTAATGGTAAGCATGCTTCCTTCTACAGAAAATTCTACGTTTTTCATGTAAAAACCTCACTTTCTATCAGTAATATTTATGGATAAATTAACGTATTCATTTTCACCTACCCCTCCCAGGAGGGGATCTCGTTTATTCCCCTCTTGAGATGGGCAAGGGGTGCGTTCTTTATAAGGCGACCTCTGCAATTTTATACTGCTATGCTATCATGTAGGATGGGTCAAGCGAAGCAGACCCATCAATACCTTTTAACATTTTTGTTGATGGGTGCGCTGGCGCTTCACCCATCCTACATCTATGGAGCCGAACTGCCGGGAGACTTGTCATTCGGCATGACGATTTCTGAAAGGTCGGCTATCTTTTGAGAGTACAATTCGTTAATCGTTTTCATGAGCGACAATCTATTGCTGCGGACGTTTTCATCTTCAACATTCACAAATACCCTGTCAAAAAAGGCGTGGACGGGCTTGGCAAAGCTGTTGCAATACGTACGAGAGGCTTCTTTGTATTTCTTCTCACCGATAAGCTTTCGGACAGCCTCATCATTTTCTTTGTAAACGTCCCACAATTTGCGTTCCTCCGGTTCGGTTAAAATGCGTTCATTTACCGAGCCGCTGCTATTCGCCTTTTTACCTATGTTAAACGTCCTTTCGACAACCGTAACTAAATCAGGCCACCACTTCTCCTGAGAAATAAGAGATATGACCTTTAATCGTTGTGAAAAATTATGGATATCGTCAAATCCTATTCCGGCCTTCAAGGCGGCGTTCACCAGGTCGTAACGATATCCCCTTTCTATGTTAATCTGGAATAATCTGTCTTTAAAGAATTCTTTTATTTTGGGCACTAATTTATCAAGGATTACCGGATGATAACGATTATCAGCTTTTTGTTCAAACAGGGGAAGCAAATCCAATGCTGTGTAAAGTATTTCTCCAATATCTAACGCAAATCCATGTTCTTCTATTATCCGTATAATGCCGTAGGTATGCCGCCTCAGAGAATAAGGGTCTTGTGAGCCGGTAGGGATTAAATCCAGCGCAAAGCAACTGGATATCGTGTCAAACTTGTCGGCTAAGCCCACAATAGCGCCAATCCTTGATGTGGGAATGTTATCTGTGGCAAAGCGGGGCATATAATGTTCTGCAATTGCAATGGCGACAGATTTTTCCTCACCGTCCCATTCGGCATATCCTCTTCCCATAATTCCTTGTAATGACGGGAATTCTCCTACCATTTGGGTAAGAAGGTCTGCCTTGCATAATTCCGCCGCCCGCTTCACGAGTTCGATCTCCTCGTAAGGCAGCGTTAATTGGGTTGATAGGTATTTGGAGAGTTTGAGAATCCTGTTTGTCCTGTCATGGTAATTTCCCAGCTTTTCGAGGAAGGCAAGGTTTTTTAAATCTTCCACCCGTTTTATAAGCGGAGTCTTCCTGTCCTCTTTCCAGAAGAACCTGGCGTCAGAGAGCCGCGCCTTTAAAACACGTTCATTTCCCTGAATGGCAGTATCGGCATTACTCTCATTTCTATTCAGTACTGCTATAAATTTATTTAAAAGCTTTTCCTTTTTTTTCTTAATGGGGAAATATCTCTGATGCTCCTTCATGGACGTTTCTATGACATCCGCGGGAATATCGAGAAATTCTTCGTCAAAACAGCATTCAATGGCATTTGGGTATTCTACCAGATTGGTTACCTCATCCAGCAACTCTTCGTCGTCAATAGTTGCGCCATAGGGTGTCATGAGTTGCGTTATCTTTGTCCTCAGTGTCTCACGACGCTCGGTCATATCAACAACGACACCTTCCTGTTTAAGTAATCTTTTGTATAATTCCCAATCGGCCTCTGAAATTTCAATCTTCTTCCCGGATAAAAATGGGTGTCCAAAGATGAATCTGTCCGCCTTAATACCATTAATTTCTATAGGAACCACTTGATCTCCGAATAGCGCAAGAAGGGAACGTATGGGACGGGCAAAAAACAAACCGGCTCCTTTCCATTTCATGGACTTGGGAAATGAGATATTCCTGATGATTGCAGGTAATATGTCTGGCAAAATATGCAGCGTTTCGTGTCCCTCTATTTTCTTAATTGCAAAGCAGTATTCCCCTTTAGGAGTCTTTTTTATCTGAAGGTCTTTTATATCGATACCCTGGGATTTGGCAAAACCCAGCCCTGCCTTTGTCGGATTTCCCGCCTTATCAAAGGCAACCGCAGCAGAAGGCCCCTGGATTTCTTCCGTCACGCTCTCCTGCTTTTGAGGCAACCCTTGTACAAACAGGGTCAGTCTTCTCGGTGTGCCGGTGCTATAAATGGAATGCATTTCCAGATGATGTTTTTTTGCCTGCTCGGTAAATAATGTCTTCATCTGATTTAATGCCGGGTCGATATAACTGGCAGGAATTTCTTCAGCGCCGATTTCAAAAAGCAGGTCAGTCATGTTAGAGTCGCACGATATGTTTCTTGTTGATACCTTTTAAGGCGTTGCGGGTATCAACGATTAGTTTGGAATGGGATACAATCAGGTTATAATTAAAATTGCTGTGGTCTGTCACAATAACGGAACAATCAATCTTCGATAACAGTTCCTTCGTCAGGGGCTTCGAGCTGACAGTAAGCGCATGATAATCAATATCGGGAATATATGGATCGGTATACGATACCTTGGCCCCTTTGAGCCTCAGGATGTTCATAATTTCAAGGGCAGGCGACTCCCGAACGTCGTTGATATCCTTCTTATAAGCAACGCCAAGAATATGGATATGAGAGCCTTTTACGCTCTTTTCCACACTGTTCAGCGCATCCGTGATTTTTTCTACGACAAATTCAGGCATAGCGCTGTTTATCTGGTCTGCAAGCGCAATAAACCGTAATTCAAATCCGTTCTTTTTTGCAACCCAGGAAAGATACAAAGGGTCGATAGGGATACAGTGGCCGCCCAGTCCTGGACCCGGATAAAATGACATAAAACCAAAAGGCTTGCTCTTTGCGGCATCGATCACTTCCCATACATCTATGCCAAGCCTTTCGGCCATAATGGCGATCTCATTGACCAATGCAATGTTGACGTTCCGGAAGGTATTCTCCAGGAGTTTTACCATCTCCGCTACTTTCGGAGACGAAACAGGTACAATCGTTTCGATGATCTGGCTGTATAAACAACGCCCCAGTTCTGTGCATTGTTCCGTTACGCCGCCTATTACCTTCGGGATGTTTTTGACAGAATACCGCTTATTTCCCGGATCAATGCGTTCCGGAGAAAAGGCGAGAAAGAAATCCTTCCCTGCCTTCAAACCGCTCTCTTCCAATATCGGTTGTACCAATTCTTCCGTTGTTCCCGGATACGTTGTGCTCTCCAGGATGAACAGTTGGTCTTTATGCATGTACTTCTTAATCTCTTGACCCACATTTATTATATAAGACATATCGGGGTCTTTCGTCTTCGTCAACGGCGTTGGCACACAAATGCTGATAGCATCCAGGTCTGACAATACGCTGGTATCATCGGTTATATTTAAAATACCTTTTTCGACGAACTGCGCAATGTCTTCGTCTCTTACATCGATTACATACGATTTTCCCTTGCTCAGAGACTCGACGCGTTCCTTGCTTTTATCGATGCCCGTTACACAGTAGCCGCTTCGAACAAATTCAAGTGCAAGCGGCAGTCCGACGTAACCAAGCCCGATGACGCCGATTTTAGCCTTTTTTGTTTTAATTTTTTCCAGTAATTCTGCCATTTTATTATTTCACTTTTGACACTGATAAACACAGACTTCGTCGTGATGGTTCGACAGACTCACCATGAACGGCACTGCATCCTGAGCT
>DBJWYX010000164.1:0-5704 GCA_052360825.1 Candidatus Wunengus sp. YC64 | reverse complement strand
TGTCAGTCATGACGCTTGCCAAATCATTGCAAGCCGGTTTCCAGAGGATACAGTTTACGCCGGATTTACTCCCTGCCGATTTGATAGGCACCCTCATTTATAATCCCAAAAGCGGTGATTTTACGGTGAGGAAGGGTCCTATCTTTACCAACATTGTCCTGGCCGATGAGATCAACCGTGCCCCTGCAAAGGTTCAGAGCGCACTCCTGGAGGCGATGCAGGAAAGACAGGTCACAATCGGAGACCAGACATTTAAGCTGGACGACCCATTTCTTGTATTGGCTACCCAAAATCCGATTGAACATGAAGGCACGTATCCGTTGCCTGAGGCGCAGGTGGACCGTTTTATGTTTAAATTGAATATTACGTATCCTGATAAGAAGGAAGAACGTGAGATTATGGAACGCATGGCATTGACCAAAAAGGATTTTAGTGTGAATCCCGTAATTTCTCCCAAAGACATTCTCCGTCTGCGTGCCTTAGTTGATGAGATTTATATAGATGACAAAATCAAGGATTACATTATCGACATCGTATTCGCATCGAGAGATCCAAAGGCATATAACCTGGAATTGGAAGAGTTCATAGAATACGGCGCTTCCCCGCGCGCAACAATCTATCTTACGCTCGCTTCCAAGGCGCATGCATTTATAAAAGGCAGGGGATTTGTGACTCCTCAGGATGTTAAGTCTATAGGAATGGACGTCCTTCGTCATCGTATAATCGTGACATACGAGGCTGAGGCTGAGGAAATAAATTCTGAGGGAATTATACAAAAGATATTCGACAACGTGGAAGTGCCATAAAGTATAAGTTATGATCCCAAAAGAGCTATTAAAAAAAATCCAGCAAATACAGATTCATACCCGTCGTCTTGTCAATGAGGCGTTTGTAGGTGAGTATCACAGCGTTTTCAAAGGACGGGGTATGGAGTTTGATGAGGTGCGTGAGTATCAACCTGGCGATGAAATCCGGACGATTGACTGGAATGTGACTGCCCGTATGGGTCGCCCCTTTATTAAACGCTATGTAGAAGAGCGCGAATTAACGGTAATGCTTCTTGTCGATGTGAGTGCATCGGGAAACTTTGGGTCAATAAAGCATTTGAAAAATGAGGTCGCAACGGAAATCTGCGCAATTTTGGCGTTATCTGCCATAAAGAATAACGATAAGGTGGGCATGATCATGTTTACGGACAAGATCGAGAAATTTATCCCGCCAAAAAAAGGTCCGAAACATGTGCTGAGAGTTATCCGCGAACTTCTGTGTTCACAGCCGACCGGCAAAGGGACAAATATCTCCGTTGCCTTAGAATATTTAAACAAGATAACCCACCGGCGCACAATTTCATTTATTGTGTCTGATTTTATAGCAAATGACTATGCTCATGCGGTGCGTATTGCGAATAAAAGGCATGACATGATTGCAATTACCATTGTGGACCCCAGAGAACAAGAATTACCCAATGTGGGTTTTATTGAATTAAGAGATGCGGAGTCAGACGAGATACTGCTGCTTGACACGGCAGACTCGCTCGCAAGAAGAGAATTTGGCGCTTTGAACAACCGTCGGAGGCTGGAGCAGACAAGGTTGTTCCGATCAATGGGTGTTGATGAAATCCTGATTAATACTAACAGACATCATGTAGAGCCCATTGTCCGTTTCTTCAGGATGCGGGAAAAGAGATATTAAAGAAAACTCATAACAGTTCAGCACCCCCACCTGACATCCCCTCTCCCCCGCCCCTTGTGGGAAGGGTTAGGGGAGGGGGAGGGACTGATGCGAAAATTCATAGAATATTTACAATTTGTTGAAAAACAATCTTTATTTGACATGGCCATAAAAGGGCATCAGATATTTAGTAAACTATTGATTTCGGTGTTAGTTGTATATACACTGTTACTTTCAAAAGATATTGCTTTCGCTCAGAAATCGAATGATACGGAAGATAGGGAGACGATAGAAGCAATTGCAAGTGTCGATAAAGATGAAGTAACGATTGGCGATAAAATAAAATTGGTAATTCGGGTAAAATATAAGGACGATATTACCATACAATTCCCTGAAGTTGGTCAGCAAATTGGTGTATTTGCTATAAAAGAAACCGGCTTTGCAGAAACACCTAAAAGAGAAAAAGACGGGTATTCGGTTGTTGAACGAGACTACGTATTGAGTTCATATGAAATAGGTCGTCATACGATTCCATCTTTGAAAATAAAATACAAAGGGAGTCGTGGCGAAGGTGAAGTTGCCGCAAATGAAGTAATTATTGATATCGCGGGGGTTATAAAAGAAGGAGAAATGTCGGGCGATATAAAAGACATTCTTCCTCCCATAGACGTGCCGACGAGTTTCAATCGGTTGATTGTATGGATTTCTGTTGGCATGGGATTGCTACTATTATCGGGTATTATTTGTGGAATAGTCTATAAATTTAAAAAGCGATCAAAAGTTCAGGAACGGCCGTTTATCAAACGAACGCCTCACGAGATTGCCTATGAATTACTGGAGAGGCTGTTAAAGGAGGATTTGATTGCGAAAGGATTAGTCAAGGAGTATTATTATCGCATAACCAATATTTTGCGCCACTATATTGAGGATCGATTTGGTTTGTTGGCGCCTGAGCGTACGACAGAGGAATTTTTTACGGAAATGGCACATACGAACCAATTAGACGATACTCACAAAATATTGATTCGGGAGTTTCTTGAGCGCTGCGATATGGTAAAGTATGCTAAATACGGGCCTTCTAAGTTAGAAATTAAAGAAACCTATGATGCAGCAAAGCGATTTATAGACGAAACGACGGAACGTTTAAAAGAGAAGGAGGTGGTTGCTGATAGAAAATGAATGGGTAACATTTTGTAGAGACAGGTTTAAAACCTGTCTGTACTCAACAGATGGAGGTATTTGTTTTTGTCTGGATTTTCACCTTGAAAGATTAATGGTAACGTCTATTTTAAACCTTTTTTAAAAGGGTAAAAAAATGGTTAAAGCGCCAGAAAAATTTTTAGATAAGTATTTAAGCCGTGGAAAAGGTGTTGCAAGTAAAACAGGTAAAAAGTCATCAAGGGTGCAAATGCGTAAAATTTCAGATGAAGAACTTGCAAGACTTAAACAAAATCTGCAGACAGTGTGGGGTATTTATTGTACACCGGAGATTAAGGAAATCCTTTCTAAGAAACAGGATGTTAAATTATTGACGATAGACGGTAGTAATGCGTGTTTAAATATAGGTTTTATGGATAAGGGTATTTTAATGGAATACGAACTGGACATGGGTGATCAGAAAGAGTTAGCAGGCGCCCGAATATATAAACAAGACAGGGTAATTATAAACAGGTATTTTACACCGGAGAGTGGTGTAGAAGCGCTTCTTAAAACAACCAACGATGCGCTCCATGTGATGGTTGATATTCTCATAGATAGAGAACTTTCCGAATCAGAGATATGGAATGCCATTGAAAAAGGTGAACAAATTCATCTATCAACCATTTAGTATTTTCAAAGGTAATAACTGCGTTCAATGATTTTTCATGATCCTTTAATACTTTTTCTAATTGTTGTCATTCTTCCACCCTTAGTTTATTTTTACCTTCGCCGTAAGGGAACAAACCAGGTTCTCTTTTCCTCTCTAGAGACGCTAAAGAAACTGAAACCATCATTCTTTCAACGTCATAGATATATATTGATTATACTCCGGTCCGCAGTCATTGTGCTGCTTGTGGTTGCCCTGGCGCGACCCCAATACGGAAATGAACAAACAAAGGTAACCACGGAAGGGATAGATATTGTGCTTGCTGTGGATGTTTCTAGGAGTATGCTGGCGGAAGACTTTGAGATGGGAGGCAAACGGTATAATCGACTTTATGTCATCAAGCAGGTGGTGAAAGATTTTATTCAGAGGCGCATAAACGATCGCATCGGTTTGGTCGTTTTTTCCGGACGGGCATATACGCAATGTCCCATGACTCTCGACTATGGGATGTTATTACAACTTTTAGAAAAGGTGGAGATCGGGATGATTGAAAATGGCACAGCGATAGGCTCTGCCATTAGTTCGTCTGTGGATAGGCTCAGGGGCACTAAGGCAAAGAGTAAGGTGACAGTTCTCCTGACAGATGGAAGAAACAATGCGGGAGAAATAGACCCCTTTACTGCCGCAGAAATAGCCAAAACCTTTGGTATTAAAATTTATGCAATAGGCGCTGGCACGAAAGGGCTGGCTCCATTTCCTGCGGAAGATCTCTTCGGGAACAAGGTGATGAGTCAAGTGAAAATTGACATAGACGATGCATCCCTAACGGAAATCGCAAAAATAACAGATGGAAAATATTACAGGGCGACGGATACTGAATCTCTGAAGGAAATATACAGCCAGATAGACAAACTCGAAAAAACAGAATCAGAGGTAACTCACTACACAGAATACAACGAATTGTTTCATTATTTTTTACTGCCAGCCTTCGGGTTATTATTATTTGAATTGGGTTTAACCAAAACAAGATACAGGAAAATACCATAAATTAGGCTGCCAAAGGTAGCGTTTTAAAGCTCCCCTCTAAAAAGAGGGGAATCATACAAGATGGAAAATTTCTGAACATTAATCTATGAAATACGGAAACCTTAACTATCTTTATTTACTTCCGGTAATTCTGCTCTTAATTCTTGGATATGTCCACGTCTTCAGAAGAAAGGCGAAGGATTTGAATGTATTTGCAAATATCGAATTATTACAAAAGGCCGGACTCTCCATTAATTGGAAGAGACAATGGCTCAAGGCCACGTTGATAATCGTGGGTGTGCTTTTTTTGATATTTACACTCATTGAACCCAAGTGGGGATATCACTGGGAAGCAGTGGAGAAAAAGGGTATTGATATTGTGATTGCCATTGACACTTCCCGCAGCATGCTGGCTGACGATGTGAAACCCAACAGGTTGGAAATGGCAAAAAGGGAGGTCGAAGATTTGTTAAATGTGTTGGAAGGAGACAGGGTTGGCCTGGTTGCATTTGCAGGCTTGGCATTTACCTATTGCCCATTAACGTCAGACTATGGAGCATTCCGTCTTTTTTTAAACGATTTAAACACAAACATTATTCCACTGGGGGGCACTGCCATTGCAGCGGCAATAAGAAAAAGTATTTCCACCTTTGAGGTAAATTCAAAAAATCACAAGGCTGTCATATTGATTACCGATGGCGAGAATCATGAGGACGATCCCATGAAGGCGGCCATGCAGGCAAAAGAACAGGGTATCGTTATTTATACGGTGGGTGTGGGAAAGAAAGACGGTTCTTATATCAGGATTAAGGATGAAAGTGGCAATGATACATTACTGAAGGACAGACAGGGACAGGTCATCAAGTCAAGATTAGACGAGATTACCTTAAATAAAATTGCGTTGGAAACGGATGGACTTTATACACCGGCGTATGGAACACAGTGGGGTTTGGAGAAGATTTACAAGGATAGCATTGCAAAGATAGAAGAGTCCACGTATAAGACTCAGCGGGTGAAAAGATATATAAATCGTTTTCAAATTCCTCTTTTTATTGCAGTTGTGCTTATCGCTCTGGAAAGTTTTTTGATGGATAGAAAAAATGGAACTAGAATTGCCAAGGCATGTAAAACGAAGAATGCAGCTTTATGAATTAGGCTGCCTTCGGTAGCGACTTTTAAGCTCCCCTCTAGAAAGAGGGG
>DBJWYX010000163.1:0-5783 GCA_052360825.1 Candidatus Wunengus sp. YC64 | reverse complement strand
TACCTTATAATATACCAAAATTCATATTTTGGTTGCGGCCAGAGGCCGCGCCAGGTTTTTCCGTGGTGAATTGCTATGAAAAAAGCCTTCAATGCCCCATATCCTACCAGCATAAAAAAAATAATCAATAGAATATTGATGACTTAAGAATAGAGATTAAATTTTTATGGAAATAATTCTTTATTATTGATATAAGGAATAGTTATCTGGCGGAAAAGATTAAAACCGGGAATTGGCGGATGCTCATTATTCCAAATGGTGATTCTCATTGAAAATTCAAATCCATAGCTGTCATGTTAGAAGCAACAAAAAATAGAGAACCCTCTGTAAATCGCCGGAGACTACTCTATCTCCTGGGTTGGGGGTTTATCGGCGCATTTTTAACAGCGGTATTTGGCGCAACTATCAGGTTCTTCTTTCCCAGAACTATCTTCGAACCACCGACAAGATATACAATCGGGCATCTCTTCCAATACACGTCAGGGGTAAGCGAAAGGTTCAAAAAACAGTTCAGGATATGGATTGTCCGGGAGGTTGACAGGTTGTACGTAATTGAGGCGAAATGCACCCACCTGGGTTGCACTCCCAACTGGCTTGCAGCAGAAGGAAAATTCAAATGCCCCTGTCACGGCAGCGGGTTTACACCGGATGGACTTAATATCGAGGGGCCTGCGCCAAGGCCACTGGAGAGATTCAAGGTTGCCCTGGATGAAAACGGTCAAATAATTGTCGATGAAGGAATACGGTTCCGTGGAGAACGCGGTGAATGGGATAAACCCGGCGCATTCTTAAAGGTATAAATTAAATACGTAGGGGTTGAAGATTTTCAACCCCTACATTGAAATCACTGAACATTAAATTAGGCAACTACAAAATGACCAATAAATTCACGGAAAACTTTTGGGCAAAATACAGAAACATGCTGAAGGAAAAAGGTGTATTTGGCATGTTCAGGGATCTCACCGTTAACTCACAGGTCTGGAAGTCTATCTTCAGACATACCTTTGCCGACACGCCGAAGAACCGCATGCTAAAGGTTGTTTCAAACGTCTTTATGCATTTGCATCCAGCCAGAGTAAAGAGACATGCGCCCCAATTGAAATTTACCTGGTGTATGGGCGGCATCAGTTTTTTTCTGTTTCTGGTGCTCACGTTTACAGGCGTATTACTGATGTTTTATTACCGCCCCACCGTCCACGATGCCTATTGGGACATAAAAGACCTGGAATTTCAGGTGCCTTTCGGGGCGATTTTACGGAACCTGCACAGATGGAGCGCACACTTGATGGTCATAACGGTATGGTTCCACATGTTTCGTGTATTTGCAACGGGTTCCTATAAACCACCCAGAGAATTTAACTGGTGCGTGGGTGTCGTCCTGCTGGTGCTCACCCTCCTTCTCAGTTTTACCGGCTACCTGCTCACATGGGATCAACTGGGATTTTGGGCCGTAACGGTCGGCACGAATATGGCCCGTTCAACACCATTACTGGGACATGAAGGCCCTTTTGGGGAACAACTTGGAATGACTGCGCACAATGATATACGATTTGCGCTTTTGGGCGGTTCTCTGGTAGGCGGAAATGCCTTATTAAGGGCATACGTATGGCATTGTATAGGGTTGCCCCTTATCATCATTATATTTATGACGGTGCACTTCTGGAGAATCCGCAAGGATGGAGGCATTTCTGGGCCGCTATAACAAGTTCAGCCACGAATGAACACGAATCTACGCAAATGCAAATAAAGGAAAACTGGAGCATATTGGCAAAAAGTAATCAAGCATAACTTTTATCTCCCTTTGATAATTTTAGAAAGTAGTAATCTGCGTGTATCTGTGAAAATCTGCGTCCTATAGCCAACGCAAAAAGAAAGTTGTCATCGCGAAGGCGCATGCCTGAAGCAATCTCAGAAAAGGATTGCTTCGCTCCGCTCGCAATGACGATTATATGTCTCCTTATTTAAAACGTTTACTATAATTTATAGAATTTAACTATGGAAAACATCTGGGCAATCATAACCAAACCTGATAACATCCCCATCGTCGGTTTAATAATTTTGTTGTTCTTCTTTACATTCATTACCTTTAAGCAGGCGTTTGAAAACGACAAACGGATAGAACGGAAAAGACATCAAAAAGGAGAATAGTGTTTCGTGAATTACACAATAGCCAAAGCCGATGATCACTGGTTCAGGGAAAACATAAATTGCCAGTATGCATGCCCTGTAAACACACCGGCCATGAACTATATAGAACGTATCGTTGAGGGAGACTTTGACGCCTCCCTGCGTCTCAATTTCATGGCGAACCTTTTCCCGCATATCCTTGGCAGGGTATGCACCCATCCTTGCGAAACCGCATGCCGCCGTGGGGCAATTGACAAACCCATTGCAATATGTTCGCTCAAAAGGAGCGCTGCAGACTTCGCCTCTAAAAAGTCTCCGCTAAAGCCGATGAACAGAGAAAAAACGGGCAAACGTGTCGCAATAATTGGTTCGGGACCATCTGGTCTTGCAGCAGCAAACGATCTGGCATTTAAGGGACACGACGTTGTCGTTTATGAGTCCCTTTCGGTCGCCGGCGGTATGTTAAGCGTGGGCATCCCTCCTTATAGACTACCTCGCGAAAAGATAGAAGATGCTTTAAACTGGGTAAAAGAACTCGGAGTAGTCATCCGTTTAAATAGTCCTATAGACACGCATGATAAGTTTGACGATTTATTAAGGGGATATGACGCTATATACATTGCCGCAGGCGCTCATAAATCGCAGATGCTTGATATCTCCGGTGAAGACCTGATGGGGGTAATGCACGGTGTCACCTTTATGAAAAATACGAATCTTGGAATAATAAAAGCCGTTCCAGAAAAGGTAGCGGTGATTGGAGGCGGGTTTACCGCTATAGACTGTGCGCGTTCATCACTGAGACTTGGAGCAAAAGAGGTTTCTATCATTTATCGCCGGACGCTGGGAGAGATGCCTGCAGGTGAAATAGAAGTGAGGATGGCGGAAGAAGAAGGAATAAAAATACACTACCTGACTTCTCCAGTAAAAATAATTGGAGGACATGACCGGCAGGTAACACATCTGGAGTGCATAAAAAACAGACTCGGAGAGCCGGATGATAAGGGACGCAGACGCCCTATACCCATTGAAGGAAGCGATTTCACACTGCCTGTAGACACGGTCATAGCGGCTATCGGGCAATCACCAGACATAGGATTTCTGTCAGAAAGGTTTGGAATAGAGGTTAATCGCTGGGGAATGCCCGTTATAGATCCGGAAAGTTTTATGACTCTCAGAAAGGGCGTATTTGCGGGAGGAGATTGTGTAACAGGTCCCCGGAACGTCATTGAGGTAATCGCAGACGGCAGAAAGGCGGCAAGGTCGATACACAAATTTTTAACGGGACAGGAAAAGCAAGGCTATAAATTTTATTATAAGGATCAAGCCCCTTCAGGCAGAATGCCCGATTATGAAGCAACGCCGAGGCAAAGCCAGGATGCCCTTCCGACGAAAGAAAGGTGTAGCCTGAACGCTGAGGTAGAACTGGGTCTTTCGAAAGAAAATACTTTCAAGGAGGCAGGGCGCTGTCTGCGCTGCCATTTTAATATATTTATTGACGAAAAATGCGTGCTGTGCGGCGGTTGTATTGACGTCTGTCCGCACAACTGTATATCTATGATCTCCCGCGAAAATATTGAGAATGCAGACGCCTTACACGATGAAAACGTTATGCCTGGTGATTGGGATGCAGTTATGGTTATCGATGAAGAAAAATGTATCCGCTGCGGCTTGTGCGTTAAGCGCTGCCCGGTAAACGCTATCACGATGAAACGTTTTGCCTATTCGGAAGAATAGTGATAGTTCACCACGGATATATCTACACGGAAATTTTTGCTGGTTCAATCTTGCAGACTTCGTCGTGAGTGCTCAGTCGAACGATTGAACCAAAATGTTTCGGTTCAGGCTGCAATCCTGAACCAGCGGAAACATTCGTGCTTATTCGTGTAAATTCGTGGCTAAATTTTTAACTTGGTGTCATAGTGGCTTCGTGGCAAATACATGAAAAAAATGGATAACAAACCAGAAGAACCAAAAGATAAAGGTCGATACAGAGCTTTGGCATTTATTAAAGGCCCTTCACTTGCCAAGGAAAAGGACGTAGAAATATCCGAAAGTGAAATACCCACGTGGCCGTATTTGATAAGAAAAGAGTTTCTGGCAGCAATTATTTGCACCATCATCCTTATCGTCTGGTCTATCCTGCTTGACGCCCCGCTGGAGGAGCTTTCAGATTCTACCATGACCCCAAATCCGGCAAAGGCGCCGTGGTATTTCCTAGGGCTTCAGGAAATGCTTGTTTATTTTGATCCATGGATTGCAGGGGTCGTTTTTCCTATGCTTATTATCATAGGCTTGATGGCCATACCCTACGTAGATTTTAACCCAAAAGGCAACGGATATTATACCTTGAAGGAGCGGAGGTTTGCCATGTTCACCTTTTGCTTTGGTTTTCATATCTTATGGATATTGCTGATTATTGTGGGCGTCTTCATGCGTGGGCCCGGCTGGCTTTGGTTCTGGCCGTGGCAAGAATGGGACCCCCATCGGATTGCAGCCGAAATCAACTATGATCTGACCAGCTTCGTTGGTATTAACTCAAAATCGCTCCTGGGCTTTATTATAGGTGGCGCCGTTGTGATTGGATACTTCTTCATGGGCATGAATATTCCGTACCGTTTTATGAAGGCGAGAAAAAGCACGATATTAGAAAAACTCGGCATTTTTAAATATTCTATTGTAGCGTTTCTTTTCTTATCCATGCTGGCTCTGCCGATAAAGGTATTTTTGAGGTTAGTATTACACATAAAATATATCTGGGTAACGCCGTGGTTTAATATATGAAAAAAGAAGAAGACAAATCCTACCTGATCATGTACGTCATTGTTAGCTTCCTCCTCGTTGCAGTTACCGCATGGGCGATTGTGAATGAAACCTTTGACAGACGGCCCTGGAAAAATTATCAGAAACAGTTCTATCGCCTGGAGTACGAAAAAATCAAGCAGAACTATGAAAAGGAACGTGCAAATTTTGAAAGTCCTGAAGTCCGGAAGAAATACGTAGAGACAAAGAATACACTGGAGCGTGCATGGGAAGACTTCAAAAAACCGCCAATACAGGCTGAGTACAGAAAGCTGTCAGAAGAACAAAAGGCATTAAGCAGCGAATTGGAGGGTTTGAGGTTTAAGGCAATAGTAACCCGCAATGAAAGCATGGAGAAGGAATATCTCTATGGAAAAAACCCTGGCGAACATATCAAACATGAGATTGAAGGGTTAGAGGAAAAGGGGAAGGAATTTGCCACAAAGATTAAGGATCTAGAAGGTAAAATTGCACCCATAAAGGCAAGATTGAATGATCTCAAACATGGCATCGATAAATATACTGAAGAGTTAGATGCCTATCCAGCCGGCATGGAAAGGTATAAGGCACAGTTAAAAACCTTCAGGAAAACCCGCCCAAACCTGCAGGTATATCAGACGTATATGGAAGATTTAAACATAGCAGACAGGTGCATGTCATGTCATGTAGGCATAAATAGGTCAGAAAGCGTATCAACAGAACAACCCTACACAAACCATCCTGACCAAAAATTGTATCTGGGCAATCATCCGCCGGAAAGATTTGGTTGCGTGCTTTGCCATGAGGGGCAGGCGAGCGCTACGTCGGGTGTAAAGAAGGCGCATGGCGAGGTTGAATACTGGCTTACGCCAATAAAC
>DBJWYX010000162.1:0-5809 GCA_052360825.1 Candidatus Wunengus sp. YC64 | reverse complement strand
GTAATCACAACCCTATCGAGACTCATATAAAAGAGAACAATAAGGGCAACAACCAACAGTACTCTTTCTCTTATTTTGAGTCTATAAAATAGTTCTAAGAATCGTCCCATATTACCTATTTTTCGATGTTTCCTTTAATTCGGAATTTTTCTCTGCCACTCTGTGTTTTTGTAACGGGAGAAGTTAAACCCACGCCTGAAAAAAGAGAAGAATTTTCCAGAATTGGTATCAAATTCGTCGAAGATACTGCATCTCCCTCTATTTCAAAAGTATTGTCCATGATTGTAATGCCCTTTACCCATGCGTCATTAGGCAATGTCTTCGCCAACTCGAGGATCACATCAATTCTGGGAATGTATTTCCCTCTTATTGCATTGGCCTTGTTAACAACTTCATCTAACACGATTATGCGTTCTTGTAGTTTCTCAACGATTACAACGTCTTTTTTAATCGATTTAACTTGTGCATTTACCGTTTTTAGTATTGCCAGATTATTTATCTTTTGAATGTATGGAATAAGGAACGAAAAAAATATCAAAAATCCTATAAGGAAACATATTAATACAATTTGGGGATTTAGCCGCTTTCTATGTGATTTAACAAGGCTCAAATAGCATGGGTATTCTGCTAAACCGTAAAGCGCCGCCCCATACGATTCAGAATTTTCTTCTAACAATTTATAATTGGTTTTGTATTCATCTGGTAATAATCCATTGGTAACAGGTGCTAACAGTATTTCATCTGAGCGCCTTGATTTGACCTGATTAGCTAATTCAACCTCAGTTTTTGCAACCGAAGATAAAACCAAAAGGTTATTTTCAAATACATTGTAACTGTAATATTTTATGTTCTTACTAACCACTGCGACCGAACCTTTTCGTTCCTCAAGGATAGGGAGAAAGGCGAAAGGTGAAATAATAACTCGGGAAGGAATAATTTCAAGGACTTTCAATTTTGATAGAATAGTATCCAATTCCGTTTTCTTTATAGCAACAATCAGAACTTTTGTCTCGTGTCTATTTTGCGATAATGAATGAATATCAAAATAAACGTCTTCACTGCTGAAAGGAATGAAACTATCCAATTGATATCTGAGCGCTTCTTTTAATTCTTTCAGGTTCGAATACGGACAGGTTGTTTCTCTGATAATAGCAAGTTCCCGCGGCAATGAAAGAATAGTCTCTCCCACAAAATTCCTTTTCTGGATTAGCGCATGTTTTAATTGCTGGGTATCCTTAAGCATAAAATCTTCTATCTTGAGCGTTTCGTGTGAATATTTAACCAGTTTTTTGCTGACGACCGTTATAATGAGGTCATTTCCATTGATGGACAAGCCCGTTGAACTCTGGGAAAATAAATTGACGAACGGTATTTTATTCATACTTACAAGGTGTTAAATGCTATTCAGGATATGCCGCAATAATTCTACAATGATCCGCACTCTTGAAAACAACTATTTTATAGGAATTATTTATTTTTTCTGCCGAAGAAATTGAATTGATCGTCATATAATTTGAATCATATACGGTTAAATAATTCATAATCTTTAGAAAATCCGCACCGATAATGCCAAAGTATCTAAAGATTTCTTTTAAATCCCCGATTTTTGCAATTTTCCCTCTCTTCCCTCTATATTTAATCATTGCCCTGGCTATCTCCTCGGTAATTGCAGGCACATAAAGAAGAACTTCCTTCGATGCAAAGTTGACGTTGATCTTGCCCGATCCGTAAATCGTCAGGTGATCCCGCAGCAATTCAAATATTTGCGGGGTAATTCCTTTAACTAAGGTCAGTTCCTCAAGAGATTCGAACGGCCCATTCTTTGGCTCATACGGTTCCGGGAATGTGGCATAATAGTCTTTCTCTGCGCCATTGACATGATGTAAATCATCTTCATCGAGCCAATCCAGGATAGAATCCGTTATAGTCTCTGCAGTATGTTCCTCCAGCTTATAGGCAATAAGAAATTTAATAAAATTCTCCCGCGTCTCTTCTGTTATTTTATTTACATCAATCTTTCCCCCTTCGTCGCTGATAAATACATCACAATTTCTATCGCTTATCTCTACCAAGTATGGGTCGCTGCTTGGCGTCCAGGGATCGCTGCTTCTGTCTTTTTTACTTGCGTTTCTATCTCTGTTCTTTTTCAATTTTTTGATTTTTCCGCCTTTGGTTTCCTTTTCCTGTTTTTTCGGCAATAATAACATCTGTGTTGCATAAATACAGGCGCCTCGTGCTGCATAAACGTTTTTTACACGTTCCGTAGAAGTAATTTCTGTTTTTATAGCAATTCCGGTGTTCCGGGTAAAACTTACTGCAATAAATCCAAAGATTACTATTGCCCAGAGGCTAAAAATGAGTACATAGCCATGATTGGTGATATAAGCTCTTGTGCCTTTCCATTTTTCGTGACCGACAACTTTATCGCCCGCGGGATTCTCTCGGTTATTTTTTCTTTCCATTTTAAATCCGTACCTTCAATAACATCGGCATCTAGAGTGGCTACATGGACTTCTTCCTCATTATCGGTTTCCTCTTCCACTGTATCAAGATACGCGAATGAAATCACATCACAATCCTTAAGGAATATCGTGTAATCCTTGTCCGTATTCGGTGTGGTTTCAGATTCTTCGGATAATTTAACCAGGATTGTGGGGGTAACCCTGGTTTCCATGTAAATTAGATCCCACAAGCCATTATCGTTTAACCTTACTTTATAATCAGTTATTATCAATCCTTGTCCATAATGTTTTTTGAAAGAAAGAGGGGATACGAAGGAAAGATAATCTTTTTCACCTGTAAAATAATTGGTTTTCTTTTTTTTGGCCATTTTGTTTTCTTCGGCAAGGAGGTCATCCTTTCTTGGAATCTTTTGAACACGTAATGAAGAGACCTGTTGCCAGAAAAAATCAAAGGCAGCTTTTTCTTTTGTTGTATCATTAAACCATGCCTCTTCTCTTTCCATCGAGAACAAGCCCGTTCTTATTGCGTAAGCGCCTGACATAATCAAGATTGTGCCAATGAACATGGCTATGAGTAATTCAAATAAGGTAAAGCCTTTTTTGCGTTTAATCATCATTTTCCTTCGCAGATTTTCCAGCGTCATCCTCTTCAACCGATTCTTCACTATCATTTTCATCTGCTTCTGATTCTTCAGCAAAAAAAACGGTGTTGATATTTATTCCTTCAACGAGTATGCTCAGCACCGTAGTCCCTTTGGGTGGAAGTTCTACATCGCTTTCATCTTCATTTGATGCTTCCATAGTGATTTTTTTCCTGGCTTCTTTATATTTATCTACCTGCGATACTTTCCATTGAACACCGTCTTTTGTAACGCCTTCAAAGGTCTTTTCCTCATTCAATTTCTCATATTTTTTACCCAGTATACCCAGAAAAGCCTCTTCTGTTTTGGTCCTTGCGAGAAGCAACAATTTTGTGTGCTCATCAATTTTACCTCTTAATTTAGAAGAATTCCCGATCAAACCAAAGAAAATACCTATGGAAATTCCAACGATTGCCAGTGCAACCATAACTTCTAAAATGGTAAAGCCGTTTTCATACTCAGCATCAATATTTCTCAACTTCATTCGTCCTTTGGGTTATTAACGGTTCAATTTCTTTTAGCTTCTTTTGGAATGCGTTGGTCAAAGAATCTGCCTCTTCTGCATCGTTTGCAACATAGGGAGTTATTAGCATGATCAACTCTGTTCTTTTATTGACGAAGGCTGTGGACTTAAACAGATTCCCCAGAAAAGGTATATCCCCGAGCAGGGGTATTTTGCTGATACGTTTTTCGTTTTTCTGCTCAATTATTCCACCCAGACTTATGGTATGTCCGCTCTTGATTACAAGAGACGTTCCTGCCTTACGGGTAGAAAATGTTGGCGAATTACTCACGCCGGTCGTTGTCTCTTCCGCTGTACTAACCTCTTGTTTTATTTCTAATGTTACAAAATCATTTTCACCAATATGAGGGGTGACAGTAAGAATTATGCCTGTATCACGATATTGCACCTGCTCAAACGTAACCGTGGTGCCTGTTTGCTGACCGGAGCTTGAAAGAATAGGCACTTCGCTACCAACCTGTATGTTTGCAGGCTGTTCGTCTCTTACGAGGATATGCGGTGCAGATAATATCTTGGTATTAGAATTTGTCGCAAGGATATCCATCAGGATTTCAAAATTTCCTTTCTCAAACTTTATAGCCGGTGTATCGGCTGTCCTTTGGAGATCTCCCAATCCAAAGAGTTTTGTGCTTCCCATTTTTAATGACCACTCTGTGCCGTAATCCAAATTACTCTTAAGATCGACTTCTAAAATCAGCACTTCGATAAATACTTGTTGCGGAGTCGCGTCTATAGCCTCTATGATCGCTTTAATACCTTTATAATCACTCGGCAATGCCTTAACGACGATGGTATTTGTTTTTGCATCGGCAACGATCTTCATTGTCTCAAGCTGTTTCTTCCCCAGCGGTTTAGGCTGCGCAGCCATTTTTTCATTGTAAATCTGTGTTAGAACAGGCACAATCGTTTCGGCTTTTTGATGTTGCACTTTATACACATATATTTTAAGCTCTTCTTCCAACTCTGATGGAGGAACATCCACATTTTTTATCCAGAGGTCGATTTTCGGTAAGAGTTCCGGCACTCTGGTAACGATCAACATCTTGTTAGTATCAGAAAATGGCACGAAGTTGAATTCACCCTCACCACCTGCCTTTCCGCCCATTGATTGTGCAATGGCGGCAAGATCTTTTGCCATATTTCGTGCATCGACATATTTGAAATCGTAAAATTTTACGGCTTTACCGGCAAAGAACGGGACGTCGAAGGTTTTTACCAAGGTAAGCAGTTTTTCCATATTTGAGGCAGTTTCGATGAGTATGATATACGGAGAGTCGGCGTGAGTAACTATATTTCCAATCCCGGTCATAAATGGTTTTATCGTAGCGTTCAAATTCTTTGGGTTTTCGTATTGAAGAGGAACTATTTGAACCATTATCTCTTTACTCCACGGGGGAATTTTATCACCGGAAATAACAATATTTGATTCCTGTCTGGATTCTGCCTTAGGAAGTATTTTATAGAGATCACCGTCCTTTATTATTGCAAAATCGTATACATAGAGAAGTGTGTTGAGCATCGAAAGGAGTTCTTCTTTGTAGACCTGCCCGGTGGCGTGAAGATTGATGGTACCCCCGACTCTCTTATCTAAAATATAGTTTACATTAAGAATCTCGCCTAAAACAACCTGTAAAACATCCTTTATTTCTGCGTTATCAAAATTTAAAGCGACATCGATTTTATCGCCTGTATATTCTGGTTTGTGAAGAGCAGGTTCCGGTTTTTTGCGTTCCGCCGGATATACAAATTCATCCGGTATACCCTCCTTTTTCTCCTCTACAACCTCTTTTTCAGGTGATATTTCATACTCCCAGGGTTTCTTCTCTACCACCTCGGTTGTTGTAGAAAGTGTTACCGGTTTTTTAAATGGTACGAAATCAGACTGCTTTATCTGGGTTTCTTTACAACCAATTACACAAATAACAAGAATTGATGCATAGACGCATTTGTTCATCAACAAATCTCCCATTCATGGGTAAATTATTTATCTGTTATACAACCATAATTTTATCTATGTCATGCATTATAAGGAAGTACAACTAAAATAACTCATAAAGTATACACTTTTATACTTCAGGCAGGGCGAAACAGAGTGGTGCGGAAGGGGGGATTTGAACCCCCACCCCGGTATCAGCGGGACTAGCCCCTCAAACTAGCGCGTCTGCCGATTCCGCCACTTCCGC
>DBJWYX010000161.1:311-5818 GCA_052360825.1 Candidatus Wunengus sp. YC64 | reverse complement strand
GAGGGGGAGGAAACGTTTTTCCCCCGCCCCTGGTGGGAGGGGTTAGGGGAGGGGGTGAACTGTTACTAACTAAGATACTTCATGCCTAAAAACAAAAAAAGTATATCAACCGATCCTGACACCGTAAAAGCAGGCGGGAAAAAAAGAGCCAGAAAGGCCTCCAATCCTGAGCAATCAACCGCGCAGTCAGAGCAGGCATCGCCCTCCGCTGCGGATAAAGAAAAAGGTTTTTTTATTGTCGGTATGGGCGCTTCAGCGGGCGGACTCGAGGCGTTTGAGCAATTTTTTTCCCATATACCGCCGGACAAAGGGATGGCTTTTGTCCTTATTCAGCATATACTCCCTGGCTATAAAAGCATCATGGTTGATATCCTGAAAAAATACACCAGCATGAAGGTCTTGCAAATAGAAGATGGGATGCCGGTAGAACCAAACTGTGTATACATCAAACCATCGAACAAGGACGCAACCATATCGAACGGAATTCTTCACGTGGCAGAATCGCCCATTTCACAAGGATTCAAACGTCCTATCGATTTCTTTTTCCAATCGCTGGCAAAAGATCAGGCAGAGAAGGCTATCTGTATTATATTATCAGGGACTGGAACTGACGGCGCTTTGGGCTTAAAGGCAATCAAGGATGCAGGTGGAATGACGATGGCTCAGGAAGAAAAGTCCGCTGAATTTGGCGGCATGCCGGCAAGCGCTATAGCGACAGGTTTAGTGGACTATGTTTTGCCTGCCGAAAAAATGCCTGAAAAACTTATCGAATACGCGACGTACCACTATAATATCTGGAATCAAAAGGCAGCTACTCTTACATCAGAAAATTCTCACTACTTGGGAAAGATTTTTGCACTACTTCAAGCCGAAACCGGGCACAACTTTACTCATTACAAACACGCTACCATCTATCGAAGGATTGAAAAACGGATGGCAGTAAATCAAATTGACACATTGGCAGATTATGTCGCGCATCTCCAGCAAAACCCACCCGAAGTGGATGCGCTTTTCAAGGAACTGCTCATCGGGGTTACCAGCTTTTTCAGGGATGCTAAACTTTATGAATCCCTCAAGAAAAAGGTAATACCGCTCTTGTTCGAATCCAAAGAGCATCTCCTTACCATACGGATTTGGGTTGTCGGCTGCTCCAGCGGAGAAGAGGCTTATTCTATGGCTATGCTTCTCAAAGAACACATGGATACGATAAACACATACGCAAAGATTCAAATCTTTGCCACGGATATCGATGACGACGCCCTTAATTTTGCGCGCGCCGCTGTTTATCCGGAAAGTATTATTGCGGACGTGTCCCAGGAACGGTTAAAACGCTTTTTTACGAAACAGGACCACACCTATAGTATCAACAAGCAAATACGGGAAATGGTGTTCTTTGCCAATCACAACCTCATTAAGGACCCGCCCTTTTCCAAATTAGATATGATCAGTTGCAGAAATCTGCTGATTTACTTAGAATCCGTATTGCAGAAAAAACTCCTGCCGCTTTTTCATTATGCCTTAAAACCAAACCGATTTCTTATCCTTGGAAACTCTGAAACAATTGGGGAATTTACCGGCCTTTTTTCGGTTATGGATAAGGATGGTAAAATCTTCCGGCGGATAGGATTTTCTGCCGGCCTGGCAAATGATAGAGTCGCCGAATCACTAACAGCCGCCACTTTAAAACAACAAACCATTGAGGAATTCGGTAAATCAAAGGAAGTTAATATTGGCGAGAGTACCCAAAAAATCCTGCTTGAGGACTACACCCCACCCTGTGTCGTTATAAACGAGAAATATGACATTGTTTATTTTCAGGGGCAAACGGGCGATTATCTGAAATCACCCAGCGGAGAGCCTACCTTAAATATCCTGAAAATGGCGCATAAAGATTTGGCCCTCGAGCTAAGAACGGCCATTCAAAAAGTAATTAAGGAAAAAACTGCCTTTACCTATAAAAATCTCCGGATAAAAAATGACGGCAGTTTTCAAATTATCAATTTAATAATCAGACCTTTTGCAGAACCGGAATCCCTTGTGGGATTGATACTGGTGCTGTTTGATGACGTTACCCATTCCATTCCTCAAAGTAATGACATTCATGCAAAAACAAAACAGGCACCTTTGTTGAGCAATCGTTTACTAGAGCTTGAACGTGAATTAAACTTTACAAAAGAATCCCTTCGGGAAGCTATAGAAGAGCTGGAAACTTCCAATGAGAAATTCAAAACCTCCAATGAGATGGTGCAGTCAATCAACAAAGAATTACAGAGCGCTAATGAAGAGATGGAAACCTCTAAAGAAGAACTGCAATCAATGAACGAAGAACTGGTTGCGGTAAATTTCGAACTTCAAGCCAAGATAGAAGAATTATCACAAACCAATAACGATATTAACAACCTGTTAAGCAGCACCGAAATCGGGACGATTTTTCTGGACAGACACCTGCGCATAAAACGTTTCACCCCGGCAACGACCAGAGTAATTAATCTTATTGAGACGGACATAGGGCGTTCCCTCGATCACATTTCCACAGATATTCTCTATGAAGATTTGGTAACGGATATAAAGGAAGTCCTCAAAACCTTAATTCCCAGGGAAAGAGAAGTAGGCATCCCCGGGAACAAGTGGTATTTGGTGCGCATCTTGCCTTACAGAACGGTAAAAGATATCATTGACGGCGCCATAATTGCCCTGATAGACATCACCGAACTCAAACGGGCGCACGAAGAAATTCAACTCCTGCAGACGTTAACGCTGGCTATCAGCGAGTCTGAAGACATTCATACGGCATTGGGCGTTACGCTGCGGAAGATATGCGAAACTACAGGCTGGATTTATGGAGAAGCATGGATCCCGAATGCTGAGGGGACATTCCTCGAATGCAGTACGGAGTGGTACAGCGCCGTTCCCGGGCTTGAAAAATTCTATACCGCAAGCAGGGGATTTACCTTTTCACACGGCAAAGGTCTTCCCGGAAGAGTCTGGCTATCCGGGCAACCGGAATGGATTACGAACGTCACCCTTGATGCGAATTTTCCCCGCTCAAAGTTTGCTTTAGAAGCCGGTTTGAAAGCAGGACTGGCAATTCCCATCCTCTCCCGCAAAAAAGTCGTTGCAGTGATTGGATTCTTTATGTTCGATGCGCGTGAGAAGGACGCATCACGTATCAGGCTCATCTCAACAATTGCTTCTCAATTGGGTCTGGTTATTCACCGGAAACAGATGGAGGAGGGGTTGCGGAAGGCGTATGAAAGGTTGGAATTACGCATAGAGGAGCGAACTGCCGAACTTTTAAAGGCCAATAAACTGCTTCAGGATGAGGTCGCAGAACGCAGGCAAAAGGAAGAACGACTTCGGAAATTTTCCCATGCTATCGAACAAAGCCCAAGCTCGATTATCATCACCGATGTAAAAGGCAACATAGAATATGCCAATCCAAAGTTCATGCAGGTAACAGGGTACACCCCTGAAGAAATCATCGGGAAAAATCCCCGTATCTTAAAATCGGGCAAGACGCCGCCCGAAGAGTACAAACAGTTATGGTCTACGATTACCTCAGGCGGCGAGTGGCGGGGAGAATTTTATAATAAAAAAAAGAGCGGCGAATTTTATTGGGAATCCGCATCCATCTCCCCCATTAAAAACCAGGAAGGCGTTATTACCCATTTCGTTGCAATAAAAGAAGACGTTACGAAACACAAGCGAACCGAACTTGAATACCAAAAAGCCAACGAGTCCCTGAAGAGACAATTTGAAGAGTTACAAAAGAAACTGAAGTAGGGGGTTGTCTAAAAAGGTCTCTGCATATGCAATATGTAGGGGCAATTCATGAATTGCCCCTACAGGTTATATGCAGGAATTGATTTTGGGAACTTTTTAGACAACCCCGTACCTCTAAAAGGTGGGTGTAGAGACAGGTTTAAAACCTGTCTCTACTTGACCCCGCGAATGGAAACTGGAAGTGCCGCAAAAAGCTGTGGAGGTACAGGGGGAGGTTGTCCCCCGCTGGCGGGGGTGCAGGGGGTGGAAACAATGAGTAGAAATTTGAAAGCCGACACAACAAACAATTACGCCTACAACAAAATATTACAACCGTTTGCAAACAAGCTGCGTAAGGAAATGACAAAAGCCGAGGCATGTTTGTGGAAATACGCCCTGCGTGCCAGCCATATGAAGGGGTATCAATTTAGAAGGCAAAGGCCGGTGCTACGATATATGTAGAGACAGGTTTTAAACCTGTCTCTACTATGTGATTGAAGTAGACGGGATAACACATCAAGATGACGAAACCGAGGAGAAAGACAAACAGAAGACCAGCGATCTGGAAAGCGCGGGATTTAAGGTGATCAGGTTTACCGATGAGGAAGTATTAAAGAATATGAACGGTGTTATGAAGAAGATAGAAAGGGTGGTGGAAGAGATGGAGATGTCCAGTCCACCCCCTGCACCCCCGCCAGCGGGGGACAGTTACCCCCACAAGCAGGGGGTAAAGGGGGTTGTAAACTTGTCCTCATGAAAATGGGGAATAACCATAAAAAACACAACCCCCTGAATCCCCCTTTGTTAAGGGGGACTTAAAAAGAATACCTTGAATCCGTGAAGGGCTGCAAAAAGAGGAAAAACAATCCGATTTCCTCCCCCTTTCTCCCCATAAGCGTTAACTTAAGAAGTTAATTCAATTTAAATGCAATTAAATATCGAATATCGAACAGAAAATGTCGAATTATTAAGTTTTTTTCCTTCGAAATTCAATATTCCTTGTTCTGCATTCGATATTTTGCTCTAAAATGCTATAGTTCTTTCTTAAGTTAACGCTTATGGAGGCTGGGGGCGTGTTAGGGCGCGCTCAACAATGTCTTACTTACAGTTTACGTTTTACAAATTTATGAATTATTTAGTAAAATGCTCCCTGATAATATCGAGGGCCTCATCTAAAGTGAAGGTTTTTTTCTCTTGTTCCTCAGGTTGCATTTCCACTTTTTTTTCCTCAAATTTTTGTTTTTCAATTTCGTTTTTTAAATAGATAATTGTGCAGTAAGCAATAAAACAACATAACAAAAACGATACCAACATGCCGACAAAATACATCCACTCTTTTCTGCTGCGGGGATGATATTTTATTTCAATATCTACTAAAAATAATGGAATCTTCATTTTATCGTTGTCTCCTCCGGATGATACGCTTCACTAACCGACGGATTATTGTTGCGCTTATTTTCAGCAGGAGCGATATGCTTACTGTGTCCAGTATTATTTCCCGGTATGCCCTTTTTCCAGACACACTGTCAAAGAGCGCCCGTCTCAGTGCTGGATGGTCATCTGCGATTCTAAAGATGGGCTTTAGAAAACCATAATATGCGCCCCATATAACAAACCTTCTCACGGTATTGGCGTAAGGTAAATCTTTTATGACCTCGTGGAAACAGTTCATGTAGGTTTTGAATGCTTCCTTTGAAATACCAACGTACATCATGGTTTCAGCGGCTTTGATGCCCATCAGGCAT
>DBJWYX010000161.1:0-167 GCA_052360825.1 Candidatus Wunengus sp. YC64 | reverse complement strand
GTAATCGAGAGCGCCGAGCGATTCCCTGAAATTCTTCGGGAGTATTTCCAGCACGTCGGATAATTGCAGAAATTCATCCATTGACCGGGAAGAGATTTTTTCTCCGGCGATATTAATGGTGTAGTGGTCAGCCTTGGGAGTAACTGCGCCAAATTCTATTTCTTTGA
>DBJWYX010000160.1:0-5866 GCA_052360825.1 Candidatus Wunengus sp. YC64 | reverse complement strand
CGTTCACCATGAAAATCAAGCAATTATTTGAAGATCGTATGTTTCCTGTCTATCCTTCCCCTGAACGAAGCGCAAAGGCTATGTCCCTTCTGTTGAAAAGGAAAATATTACAGGGAGGAACTGTGTATCCGATACTATAAAAATTACTTGCATTTACCCAGAATGCCGTTATAGTATTCCTTTAAATTATTCGCATCATTCATGGGTCAAACTCCTTTTTGGAGGAAAGATGAGCGTGAGATGTTTCTTGGAAAAGGTGATACATGTCCTGATTCATGATCATTTAGTAATATGCGTTTTATCCATCTCGATTTTTTCTCTCCTTACCCCTCAACCAAGTCATAGCCAGGAAGCAAATAAAGTAGCAGAGACCCCCAGCCATTTGCAGCAACAAAGCACGCTTATTGAAAACCGGAATGAACAACTTGCGCCTGATTCCCAGCCATCTGCCTCTGCCCGGGATATGAGCAAGATTGCGAAAAGAAGAGGTGTAAAAAAAGCATTATCATATACTCCTGTATTCGACAAAAGTGGCAATATTTATCTCGCTTCCTGCGACGGCAAACTCTCCGCCATTGATCCTGCTGGGAACACGAAATGGTATATCCAATTAGCTGATAAAATTAATACGAGTTTAGCGATTAGTCCGGATAGTACCTTATATTTTTGCTCAGAAAAAACACTCTATGCTATTGGTTTAAACGGTGCACTCAAATGGATATTTAGCGCGGATAATGTAATCGATTTCCCGCCTGTTTTAGATAATCAAGGGAACATCTGTGTTGTAACTAAAAAGGATGACTTTTTATATGCCATCAGGCCTGATGGGAGTTTGTACTGGAAGTCTCATATAATAAATGGCCATATTTCCACACCACCTTCCATAACGACAGATGGTAGTATTTATGTTACAACACACAACAATATACTTTATGCTATAAACGCCGATGGAACGCTACGATGGCGGCGTGAAATTTATTGTAGACTGGTAGACCAACCCGCCTCTGTTGCAAAAACAGCCAATATTGCCGGACTCAATTCGGCACTTCAATCCGGGACGAAACCTATTCATGAGTCACAAGAACAGACCTCACCACAAGCGCTACGAATTACTCACATAAAACCAGAAGAAATACAAACTTCTTCTAACGAGACCGATAAACCTGCGAGCACTTCTTTTACAGCAACAACAGTAACAGGCGCTTCGCCGCTAACCATAAAATTTTCTGATAACTCTACGGGTAAAATTATCAGTAGATGCTGGGATTTCGGTGACGGGACGCCGATAAACTCTGAACAGTATCCTGTTCATACGTATACAGCACCAGGGGAATATAATGTGCGCCTTATCATAAGGCGGCCGGATAATACTTCAACTATCATCAGGCAAAGTTATATTACCGTAATAAATGTTTCAAACAGCAGTAAAGAAAGTACGACAAACATACAGGGGGAAAACAATAATTTGCCATCGGCGCTTACCGCGGCTTCAAATATTCCTGACGATACGAAGTTGTCGGATAGTGAAACCCGTGTATCCATTGCAAACAGCAAAGAGCCATAATTTTTAAATTTTCATTCACAAACAGCCTATTTTTTGGTAAAAGTAATAAAGCGTTGGTGTCGGGGAAAAGCCTTGGTAGTGACATGCTCAGTTTTGGGCTTATCTGAGCAGCTTCGACACCGACGCTCTTTTTGTTTTACTACTGTTAAGCCACGAATAAACACGAATCTCACGAACAAAAATCTTTTCTTCTCATTCGTGCCTATTAGCTTCAATTAGTGGATAAATTGGTACTTCTTATGACTACCACAGACATCGAAAAGACAGACCTTCAGGCTATCGATAAGATAGTCGAAGGACGCGCCAGGATAAAAAAAGAAATCGCTAAGGTCATCGTTGGACAGGAGGAAGTTATTGACGATCTCCTCATAGCCCTCTTTTGCAAAGGACATTGTTTGTTTGTGGGAGTGCCTGGACTTGCAAAAACGCTCCTCGTGAGTACCCTTGCAAACGTGTTAAACTTAAGGTTTAATCGCATTCAATTTACACCCGATCTGATGCCTGCCGATATTACGGGTACTGATATATTGGAACAAGATCACGCCTCTGGGAAACGGTTCTTTAAATTTATCAAAGGTCCTATTTTTTCAAATATCTTGCTGGCCGACGAGATTAATCGCACACCTCCAAAGACACAGGCGGCGCTGCTTCAGGCAATGCAGGAATACAAAGTCACTGCTAGTGGCACCACCTATTCTCTCGATTTGCCTTTTATAGTCTTTGCCACCCAGAATCCCATTGAGCAGGAAGGCACATATCCCTTGCCCGAGGCGCAACTCGACCGATTCATGTTCCAGATTAATGTCCAGTATCCGGCAAAAGAAGAAGAAATCGAGATTGTAAGAACAACCATCTCCACGTATAAACCAACGATAAATAAAGTTTTCAGTCCCGAGGAAATAACGGATCTTCAAGACCTCGTTACAAAGGTGCCAGTTGCTGATTATGTTCTGGAATATGCCATCAGATTAGTCCGGGCATCAAGGCCAACTGACCCCAGCGCACCTGACTTTATAAAAAAATGGATCAGTTGGGGGGCAGGTCCTCGTGCCTCTCAATATCTCATCCTCGGAGGCAAGGCACGCGCATTACTGGACGGCAGGTATGCCGTTACCTGCAACGATGTCAGGGCGCTCGCAAAGCCTGTCCTACAACATCGCATTATTACCAATTTCCACGCTGAAGCCGAAGGGAAGACGTCTTTACACATCATCGATCAGTTACTCGATACTATAAAAGAACATACGTAATAAATTTACGATTTCGGATTTGCGATTTTAGATTTATAATTTGTTTTTTACCCATTAAAATCGTAAATCTAAAATCATTTTTTTGTGGTTAATTCTATGGCAGAAAATCCTTTTGATCCGGTAACACTATCAAAGATCGCCAGTATGGAACTCCGTGCGAGGCTCGTAGTCGATGGTGTCTTGTCGGGCATTCACAAAAGCCCTTACAAGGGTTCAAGCATCGAATTCCTGGAACACAAAGAATACTCCCCTGGAAATGAGATAAAACACATTGATTGGAAGGTGCATGCAAGGACGGATAAGTATTACATCAAGGAATTCGAGGAGGAAACGAATCTCAAGTGCTATATATTCCTTGATACCAGTGGATCGATGGAGTATAAATCTACAGGTATTAGTAAATTTGAATATGCCGCAACACTTGCTGCCTCCCTCGCATATTTATTGTTGAAGCAATCAGACATGGTTGGACTGATCAGCTTCAGTGACAGGGTATTGCAATACATACCACCGAGGTCCCGTGTTACACACTTACATGTCCTCCTAAATACCCTCACAGAATTAAAACCTGCGGGTAAATCAAATATCGGTGTTATTCTCAACGAATTCATCGAAAAGATAAGTCGACGGTCTTTAATTATCATCATATCTGATTTTTTTGATGATATAAACAAGGTAATCACGCAAGTGAAGTATTTTCAATTCAAGAAAAACGAGGTTGTTTTATTTCATATACTTGATCCGTACGAACTGACATTTCCTTTCGAGACAATAACGTATTTTGAGTCGATGGAAGATGAGAGGCGTATCTTGGCAGACCCGAAATCTATAAAAAACCGATACCTTACCGAAATGAATCGCTTTCTTGAACAATTCAAACAGGCATGCTTTGAAAATCAAATAGATTACTGCCTCATTGACTCCTCGACACCGTTGGATCAGGCATTGATCCAGTTTCTGGCAAGAAGAGAAAGCGCCTTACGCCCGCTCCACAAATCCTGATACCAAATCTTTTTCATTTAAACCGGCACAAATAAGTAGTAAAATTATGACATGATATCATTTCTTAATCCCCTGTTGCTATTTGGTATTCTGGGTGCAATCATCCCTATCATCATCCATCTTATCAATAAGAAGAAGGCCATCTCGCACAGGTTTGCGGCTATAGACTTTATATTACAAACAAATAAGCGCATCTCGGTAAAATTCAAACTTCGCCAGCTAATCCTTTTAATCCTCAGGGCGTCCCTCCTTGCATTCCTTGCTATGGCGCTTGCCAGGCCATTTGTAAAAAACTTTATCGGTGGAACGCCACAAAAATACGTTCCTACCAGCAGCGTCATTATTTTAGACGATTCATATAGTATGCAGTACTCAGATAATCACGAATCGTTTTTTATATCCGCCAAGACTGCGGCAAAGGAGATTGTCAATAATCTGACGAAAAATGACGATGCTGCCGTGATTACCTGCTCAGGTTTGGGATCACAAGTCCTGCCGGAACTCGACTATGACAAAAAAAATCTTTTAAATTTCATAGAACAAGCACAACCCAGTTTTGCTACTACGCATATTACACCTGCGTTGGATGCGGCAGTAGAAATATTAACAGCCGCAAAGCCGCCTGTTAAACGGATATTCCTGCTTACAGACCTGACACGGAACGGTTGGGATACCGACTGGTTCAAGAGTGGAAATGAAAAACTCCGTAGCCATGTATCCAATATTCACATCATTGACTTGTCGGAAGGCAGTGAACTCAAGAATACAGCCATTATACATATTGAACCACAAATTAACGTGTCAGAAAGAAGCGCTGAAAGCACCATCAAGGTGACCGTATCTAACTTTACACCTACAAGAATTAAAAACCTCCTGGCGCAAGTATTTTTAGATCAAACAAAAGTAGCTCAGGGATTTTTCAATATGGACGCTAATGCATCGGAAACAAAGGAGTTTTACTTTAGCGTGGAAAAGGGAAAAGGCCACACCGGTTGGGTTGAGATTTCTGAAGACAGCCTGAATGTGGATAATAAACGATATTTTGCCATGAATA
Source organism: Candidatus Wunengus sp. YC64 (assembly GCA_052360825.1). Lineage (GTDB taxonomy): Bacteria > Planctomycetota > Brocadiia > Brocadiales > Brocadiaceae > Wunengus. The sequence goes on along the minus strand of DBJWYX010000160.1, from coordinate 996 downwards.
CATCAAACAAACTGGATGCCTTACTGATCGATGGCGACCCCAAAACTAATATCTATGAGAGTGAAACGTTTTATCTGGAGAAGGCGTTAAATCCCGGCAGAGAACATGCATCATCTATCAAACCAACGATATGTTCCATACACGAGGTTAAAAACTTCGATTTTACGAATTTCGATATTGTCTTTTTATGTAATGTTGAAACTTTGCCGCCTGAAAAGATTCATGAACTCAATAAGTTTGTCAAAGAAGGTGGGTCGGTTATTTTTTCGCTTGGAAATAAAGTAGATTCGAATTACTACAATAACTCATTTGGCACACTACTGCCCCACCGACTCCATACGGCAAGGACTTTTTCCAGTGATAGTCCGCTGTCGGAAGAACAACCCCTTCATTTGAAGCCCACAGAACCCATACACCCTGCTTTACGTATTCTTTCTGAAACGAATATGAGCACATTGTCTTCCGTGAAATTTTATCGTGTATTTTATGTCGACCCTGCACCGCTGGGGAATTGCAAAACCATATTGTCATTTTCGGATGATACCCCTGCCCTTATCGAAAGACAGGTTGATCGGGGAAGATGTGTACTCTTTGCATCGTCGATAGACAGAGACTGGACCGATATGCCCGTAAAACCCTTTTTCCTGCCGCTCATGCAGCAACTGTGCAGATTTTTAACAGGAAATATTGCGGAAGAAATACAAGGTGAAACGCTGGTCAGGCACGATTGGCAGGTTCCCTGTCCCGAAGATATTAACAGCTTGGAAATAACCAACCCGGAAGGTACAAAAGCTGTTTTACAACCTCAACTGATTAACAACGAAAAGTCTTTTTTATACAACGAGACAAATTTTCCTGGGATTTATACTGTTACCGTAGAGGGGAAGCCTCATCCGCAATTTCCCCAAAAATTTCCTGTGAACGTCGAAACCACAGAATCCAACCTGGACAAAATAAGACAAAAAGAACTTGCCGCCCTCATGGGTGGAATAAATC
>DBJWYX010000159.1:0-5885 GCA_052360825.1 Candidatus Wunengus sp. YC64 | reverse complement strand
ATTGGAGTGTTATGGTGCTGGATCAGAAAATAAGAATACGAATGGAAGCTTATGACTATCGGGTATTGGATCAATCTGCCTTAGAAGTTGTTGAAACGGCAAAGCGTACTGGAGCGAAGGTGTTTGGCCCCGTCCCTTTGCCAACTCGTATCGAAAGATACACAGTACTTAGATCACCACATGTTGATAAAAAGTCGAGAGAACAATTTGAGATAAGAACTCATAAAAGGTTGATTGATATCGTTGAGCCTACCGCAAAAACTATGGATGCGCTGAATAAAATAAATATGCCGGCAGGTATAGAAATCAAAATAAAAGCTTAAATTAAGAAACGTAAACATTCTTGTGGATTGAGGTGAAAGTGGCATGTTAAGTGGATTTCTTGGGAAGAAAATTGGGATGACGCAAATTTACACTGATGATGGGTGCTTACTCCCGATAACCCTAATTCAGGCAGGGCCGTGTAGTGTAATGCAAATAAAAACTATAGAAAATGATGGCTATTCCTCGATTAAGTTGGGATTTGACGATAAGAAAAAGAAAAATGCTACAAAACAAGAGATTGGAAGTGCAGCAAAGGTTTCGCAGGAGCCGAAAAGGTTCGTAAGGGAAGTGAAGCCTGATGCTGGTGCGGATATTAAATTAGGACAAAGTATTACCGTGGATGTATTCGCTGACGTCAAACAGGTGGATGTGGTTGGAATGACCAAAGGGAAGGGATTTGCTGGTGTGATGAAGAGATGGAATTTTAAGGGTGGCGCTGCTACTCATGGATCAACAAGGCACAGGCCGCCCGGTTCGATAAGTTCCAACACCGACCCTGGAAGGGTAATCAGGGGAAAGAAAATGTCCGGAAGGCTTGGTGTCGAACGTGTGACAATAAAGAATATCGATGTCGTGAAGATTGATAAAGACAGGAATTTATTATTTGTTAGAGGTGCGGTTCCTGGACATAAAGGAAGTTATCTTATATTAAATAAAAGTAGAGTGAAAAGGGTAGGTAAATAAAAGTTATGGAAATACCTGTATATAGCAAAGAGGGTGAAAAAATAGATAACTTACAGTTAGACGATAAGAAATTTGGCGGGCCTATTCGTAAGAAACTACTGAGAGATGCGGTCATCATGTACGAAGCAAACAAGAGACAGGGGACAGCTTCTACAAAAACTAAAGGTGAAGTTGCGGGTGGCGGAAAAAAGCCATGGACGCAAAAGCATACAGGTAGGGCACGAGCGGGTAGTATTCGTTCTCCACTTTGGAAGGGCGGTGGTGTGTCGCACGGTCCAAAGCCAAGAGACTATTCATTCGCAATTCCTAAAAAAGCGAGAAGGTTAGCTCTTTATACGGCGTTATCTGCGAAGGCACGGGATAACGAGTTGGTCGTTATTGATGATTTAAATTTTGATGTTCCTAAGACCAAACAAATGGTTGGCATATTGAAAGCTCTGAACATGGATAATTCCAGTTGTCTAATAGTGGTATCGAGGACAAACGAAACAGTTTGGAAATCTGCTAGGAATATACCTTCTGTAAAAATAATGACGAGTACGGAGCTAAATGCGTATGAGGTTCTTAGGCCAAAAAAAGTACTTTTAACAAAGGAAGCATTGAGTAGCATAGGATAGGAGTAAAGAATATCTCATGGACACATACAATATAATAAAGAGACCTTTACGAACTGAAAAGAGCGTTGCAGACGGAGAGGCAACGAATTCATATCATTTTGAAGTTGATTTAAAGGCAAATAAGATTCAAATAAAAAAAGCAGTAGAAAAACACTTCAATGTGAAAGTTCAGGATGTAAGAACCATAGTAAGAAAAGGCAAGACGAGAAGGGTACGGTTCAGATTAGGGAGAACAAAAGACTGGAAGAAGGCTGTTGTTACGCTGAAAGAGGGAAGTACAATAGATTTTGGCTATTAAATAAACGAAGAGGAATAGATATTCATGGGCATTATATATTATAAACCGGTTACTGCGGGAAGACGATTTGCTAGTGTTTCTGATTTTTCAGAAATAACAAAAACAAAGCCTGAAAAATCTTTATTAGAACCTTTAAGAAAGACCGGTGGTCGAAATGCTGAGGGTAAAATAACCGCTGAACATATTGGTGGCGGGAGCAGACGACATTATAGAATTATTGATTTTAAACGTAAAAAAGATAATATACCGGCAAAGGTTGCCAGCATAGAATATGATCCTAATCGGTCAGCGCGTATTGCCCTGTTGCATTATGCAGATGGAGAGAAGAGATATATTCTTGCCCCTGATAAGTTGCAGGTCGGCAAGGCTGTAATGTCAGGTGATAAAGTGGAGCCGGAAATCGGTAATTGTATGCCGATTAAAAATATACCCTTGGGTTTGGATATCCACAATATTGAGCTGCATGTTGGTCAGGGCGGGCGATTGGTACGTTCTGCGGGTGGAGTTGCTAAATTGCTGGCAAAAGAAGGAAATTATGCGCATATTGTCCTGCCCTCAGGAGAGGTAAGGAAGGTTTTTGTTGGTTGCAGGGCTACGATAGGCCAGCTTGGAAATCTCGATCATGGTAACATCAGATTGGGAAAAGCAGGTAGAAGCCGTTGGAAAGGGATAAGACCGCATGTGAGGGGTGTAGCTCAAAACCCTGTAGCGCATCCGTTAGGTGGTGGAGAAGGCAGAAGCGGCGGTGGAAGACATCCTTGTTCCAGGACTGGTTTGTTGGCGAAGGGCGGGAAAACGCGCAAAAAGAAAGCGTTAAGCAATAAGTTTATAATTCGCAGAAGAAGGATTGGCGCTAGAGGTAATTTGTAAAAAAGAATAAATTAACTGGTTAACTGGTATTTGGGAGAAGTTATGAGTCGTTCAGTAAAAAAGGGACCGTATGTTGATAGTAAGTTAATGAAGAAAGTATTGAAGCAAAAAGATGCAGGTGGCAGTGAACCTATACGGACATGGGCTAGGAGTTGTACAATTGTCCCTGAGTTTGTTTCACATACCTTTATGATTCATAACGGTAAAATTTTTCAAAAACTATTTGTTACGGACGATATGGTTGGCCATAAACTCGGAGAGTTTGCCCAGACACGTATTTTTAGGGCTCACGGTGGTGTGAAAAAGAAAGAAACTCCACACGGTTAGCATATAGCAAGGTCAATTATAGATTATAGCACTGAAAGGTTGTATAAAATGGAATTTAGATCGTGTTGTAAATATGCGAGGATATCGCCGCGAAAAGCAAGATATGTTATTGATCTTGTCAGGGGTAAATCGGTTAATGATGCATTAAGGATTTTGAGGGTAACTCACAAGCGTGCATCTTACATGATAGATAAGGTAATCAGAGCTGCCATAGCCGCTGCAAATGAAAATTTAGACGTCGATGTTGATTCTCTGTTTGTAACGCAAGCATTAGTGGATGGAGGTCCGACCAGAAAAGGGCAACGTACGAGACCTCGTGGCATGTCGGCGCGGATATTGAAGCGTACCAGTCATATCACGGTAGTATTATCTGAAAAAAAGTAAAAAGTATAAATAAATAATAAGAGGAGATAAGATGGGTCATAAGGTATGTCCAATAGGATTAAGGTTAGGGATAACTCAGGGGTGGAGATCGATTTGGTATGCCGACAAAAAAATCTTTGGCTCATTACTCGTAGAAGACCAGAAGATTCGCAAGACAATTAAAAAAAGTTATAGCTTTGCCGGGATATCACTTATTGAGATAGAAAGAACCAGACAGGATGCAAAAATAACTTTGCATACTGCGCGTCCTGGCTTGATAATCGGTAGAAAAGGCGCTGAGGTCGATAAACTTAAAGACGAGATACAAAAAATTACGGGAAGAGAAGTTGTTATTAAAATAAAAGAAATCATGAAGCCTGAACTGCAGGCACAGCTTGTTGCTGAAAACATTGCGGAGCAGATGGAAAAACGAGTTGCATTTAGAAGAGCAATGAAAAAAGCACTGGATGCGTCAAATGATGCAGGCGCAAAGGGCGTAAAGATGCAGGTAGCAGGCCGCCTGGGTGGAGCTGAGATCGCAAGGACTGAAAAAATGTCATCGGGAAGTGTTCCTTTGCATACATTGAGGGCCGATGTTGATTACGGTTTTGCTGAAGCTAAAACGACGTACGGAGTTATTGGGGTAAAAGTTTGGATTTATAAAGGGTTAATTAGTTCCGAGAAGGAGAAGTCATATGCGCCTGATGCCAAAGAGGGTGAAGTTCAGGAAGTCGCAACGGCAAAAAATTAAAGGAAATGCGACAAGAGGTAATAGAGTATCATTTGGTGAATTTGGTTTGCAGTCTTTGGAACCTGGGTGGATAACAGCCCAACAACTCGAGGCGGGAAGAGTATCGGCATCCCAATATCTTCCAAGAGAGGGAAAGTTAACGATAAGGGTGTTCCCACACAAATCCGTTTCATCGAAACCTATTGAAACCCGTATGGGAAAAGGTAAGGGTGAACCTGAATTCTGGGTTGCAGTGGTGAAACCGGGGACCGTTTTGTACGAGCTGAGTGGTATCAATGAAGAAATTGCAAGACAGACATTTAATAGAATAGCTCATAAAATGCCGGTTAAGGTGAGACTTGTACAGAGGAGAAAGACGATTTGAAGGTCAGTGAAATGCGAATGAAGTCTAGGCAGGAAATTGTGGATGAAATTGATGCTTGCAGAAGGGAATTGTTGAATATTCGATTTCAGTGGCAAGCGGGTGAAACTCGAAATCCTGCCCAGAGAAGAGATATTCGAAGAGATGTTGCACGATTGAAAACTATTCTGAGAGAGATGGACTTGTCTATCAATACTCCTCTCAAGGCAAAGGAGTAAGTTTGAAAATGAGCGTTGAAAATAAAAGAGGCAGAAGAAGGAAAATTGTCGGGACGGTCATCGGTAATAAGATGCAGAAGACAATAGTTGTTGAGGTTGTGCGTCTTGTAAAACATGCCAAATATGGTAAGTATTTAAAACGGTCTTCAATCTATAAAACACACGATCAAAATAACGAAGCAAAGGTGGGCGATAAGGTTGAGATTATAGAGGCGAGACCATTAAGCAAAACAAAATCTACAAGATTACTTCGTATCATAGAAAAGGCAAAGCCATAGAATTAAGCGGAGTTTAAAAAAATGATAATGGAACAAACAAAGCTAGATATTGCAGACAACAGTGGTGCTAAAAGGGCTACGTGTATAAAGGTTTTAGGCGGTAGCGGTAGGACATATGCCACGGTTGGAGATATTATTGTTGCGGCAGTAAAGAAGGCAATACCAGAGGGGGTAGTTAAAAAAGGGGAAGTGGTAAAAGGGGTAGTTGTGCGGACAAAAAAAAATATACGGAGAGACGACGGTTCTTATTTAAAATTCGACAAAAATGCGATAGTTATTATTGACAATGATGGCAACCCTCGGGGAACTCGTATATTTGGTGCTGTAGCCAGAGAATTACGGCAAAAGAATTTTATGAAAATTATATCTTTGGCCGCTGAAGTTGTGTAGAAAGATTTAATTACAAGGTTAAACAAATACCCGTGGAGAATGTATAGTTATGCATGTTTGCAAGAATGATTTAGTTGCAGTGATGGCTGGCAATGAGGCTGGTAAAACAGGGAAAATAATACAGGTTTTACGAGATAAAAAGCGAGTTATTATTAAGGGTCTAAATTTAGTTTATAGACATACAAAACCAAGCCAAAAGAACCAGCAAGGGGGTAGAATACAGAAAGAAGCTTCTATCGCAATTGCAAGTGTGTTGCCCATTTGTCAGAATAAAAACTGCAAAAGAAACGGCAAGGGAGTTCGCACAAGAAAAAAGATATTGGAAAATCGTAATAAGATGCGTGTATGCGCCTGTTGTGGGTCTGAAATAATTTCTGCTGAGTGAGGTTTTAACGTAAAATATG
>DBJWYX010000158.1:0-5999 GCA_052360825.1 Candidatus Wunengus sp. YC64 | reverse complement strand
AAAGGGGCATAAGCGTTAACTTAAGAAAGAGCTATAGCATTTAAGAGTGAAATATAGAATGTAGAACAAGGAATATTGAATTTCGAAGGAAAAAAACTTAATAATTCGACATTTTTTGTTCGATATTCGATATTTAATTGCATTTAAACTGAATTAGCTTCTTAAGTTAACGCTTATGGGATAAAGGGGTGGGTAATGAATTCGTTTATATAAGAAAAATTGCTGGGTTTTGCAAAGTAAAACCCAATCTGATTTGGGAAAATAGGTGTTTGATGCACAAAGGGCAATTTTCGAAAGTGGTGTGTGATGGGGATATTTATTGACGAGAATATCTGCAATGGCTGCAAGGGGTTGCCCGTGGCGCGGTGTGAACGCATTTGCCCAGGGGACTTGTGTTACCGTAAGGAGAACACGAAGGCGGCGATTCGCGACCAGTCTGCTTGCTGGACATGCGCCTGTTGTGTGAAGGAATGCCCTGTGCAGGCGATTGAACTGAGACTGCCTTTCCAGGCTTGCAGCAATGGCGCTTCGTTAAAAGCGAGGCTGAAGCGCGATAAAACGATTTGGACGGTTTGGGATGCCGGGGGGCATCAAGAGGAATTTATTATTCAGGCAAGGCGTTTGAAAGGAGATTAATGAAAGATGGTCAAAAATATTGACCCTCATGGGGGAAAACTTATACATAGGATCGTTTCTACGGAGGAACGGGAAGCGCTGTTGGATAAGGCGACACATTATGATATGAAAAAAATCCAGCTTAATGCACGGGAGATGTCAGACCTCGATATGATTGCAGTTGGTGCGATGAGCCCTATAGAAGGATTTATGTGCAAGGCGGATTATGATAACGTGGTGGACAATATGCGGTTATCCAGCGGTCTGCCGTGGTCTATTCCGATTGTGCTCTCGGCAACAAAAGAAAAGATAGAAGGTCTCAAACCGGGGAAAGACGTTGCCCTTCTGGATCAGGCGAATGAGGTGGTTGCGATCCTTCACCTGGAAGAAATTTTTCATCATGACAAACCAAAAGAGTCTCTGGAGGTCTACGGTACCGATGACAAAAAGCATCCGGGCGTGGATTACGTTTCCAGGATGGGTGAATATCTGCTCGGCGGTAGGGTGAGTGTGGTAAACAGGGCAAAACCCGGTAATTTCCTGGCATACAGGCTGGACCCGGTTGAAACCAGAGAGTTGTTTGTTAAAAAAGGATGGAGAAGGGTGGTTGGATTCCAGACTCGCAACCCCGTGCATCGCGCGCACGAATATATCCAGAAGTGCGCCCTGGAAATAGTAGATGCCATACTTTTACACCCGCTGGTAGGAGAAACAAAAAGCGACGACATTCCTGCGGACGTGAGGATTAAAAGTTATGAAATACTTCTGGAAAAATACTATCCCAAAGACAGGGCCATGTTGTCCGTTTTTCCTGCCGCTATGAGGTATGCAGGACCGAGAGAGGCGATCTTTCACGCCCTGGTGAGAAAAAACTATGGCTGTACACATTTTATTGTGGGTAGAGATCATGCAGGGGTAGGTAGTTATTACGGGACGTTTGATGCGCATTATATCTTTGATGAATTTGATCCGCATGAAATAGGGATTACACCGTTATTTTTCGACCATACATTTTACTGTAAGTCATGCAACGGTATGGCCTCTTACAAGACGTGTCCTCACGATTCGTCCAACCACGTAATTTTGAGCGGAACGGAAGTGCGCAGGATGCTGAGTTCCGGAGAGGCGCCGCCGCCTACCTTCACAAGATCAGAGGTGGCAAAGGTGCTGAGCGACTATTATCAAAAATTAAAATAGACTGTCTTCGGCAGCGACTTTTAAGCTCCCCTCTAGAAAGAGGGGCTGGGGGTGTGTTACGGCAAACTTACACACCCCTTTATCCCCTCTTTTTAGAGGGGAATTATAAAAGATTGAAATGGTTGAACACTAAAATAAGTTTACGGCGCCTTTGCAACGGTTATAGCTCTCGTCGCTACAAAGGATTTGATGGTTATCATGTCCTGGTCGTCGCGTGCGACGATCGTCACTACATTAGGACCTTCCTTGAGCGGTACGTCTGTATTGATTTCGAGCCTGGTTTGTTCTTTGGGTGCGGCAGTTTTGTTGGATTTGTAATAGACCTTATCGTTGTTGATGAGGATATAAGCATGTTTCACGCATATATCGTCTTCTATGACGGCAGTTAATGGCAATCTGTCGTTTCCGAACAATATGGTCGATAGCGATTTACTCAAGGTAATCGTTGGCGGTATTCGTTGTATAAAAGGTTCGAGGGTATTTGGTTTATTTTCTGTGCCGTTCAATTCTGCGGCTTCTTTTGCAGAGACCCAGCCGTGTCGATTGTCTGGCAGTGTGATACGGAACCAGTCTGAATTTTTTGCATCGGACATGAGAATGGTCCCTTCCTTCATCATTGACAACACCGTAGAATTGAAAGACATCCCGCTGTAAAGTGGGGCATGATTTCTGCTTATCTTCAAGGCGCTGGATGTATGCGTCAATTTAGACTTACCTGCAATGATGGGAAAACTAAGTTTGTTGGACAGGAATATTCCAAATATAGAATCGGAAATAAGCAGGTCCATATTAAATTTGTCCGATGACAGCGTTTCTTTTACAAAAAAGGATAATTTTACCTCTTTCATTTCTCCTGGATTTAACAATCCGATTTCTGCCCGTCCGTTTTTTATAAAAATTTCTTTATTGCTCAAATTTTTCAAGGTAATCACATTCTTTTCGGCAGGACCTCCGCCAACATTCTTTACAAATACCAGCAGATCGATGTCCTCTCCTGACTGGATTAATCCGTCTGCATTGTTTTTTGAGGAGTTCTTTGCGTTATCCAGTATCTGATAGGAATAAGCGAAGAGTGGTCGCGGTAGTGCGTCTGTGATAATATTAAATTTAACGTCCTTCGGATTGTTCTGATTCAATTCTTCGAACTTTATGCTTACCTCGTCCTCTCTGTCCAGTGAACTTTTGGGAATTTCTACCGTTGTTGAATACGATTTTGTCGCGCCCTTGTCTATTTTCCCTAAAATAAACTCGAGTTTATCAAAGAGTCCATTTTTGCTCGACGAGATTCCCCGCAATTGATAGAGTGGTATTTCACCAATGTTGCTTACAGTCACAGTAAGGGTAATCTTCTCACCGGCCTTGACATGCTCGTTTGCCGGGTTTGTGGAATAAGAGGCTGTCGATTTTGCGGTACCAGCCCCTGTGCCGGCAGACCAATCGATGTCTAATTTTTGAAGCGCATGGGCAATCTTGCCTTCTTCTAATCGGGTCGTTTCCTCTATGATGGGCAGTGAATTCTGCAGGAAAGGCTCACGCTGCGATGTAGTAGTATTGAGAAGTAATTTTTTCGCAAAAAGGACGTGAAAGTCTGTGTTGAAATCTGGCAGTTTGTATGGATCTCCCACCTCTTCTTCCGGTTCTTCTGTTTTATCTTTTTCCTTTGTTTCTAAGAAATATTTTATCGTTGCAAAAGAGGTTTCCCCTTTCGGGTGTTCATCGAGGTGCTGTTTAAGGTCTTCCTCGCGAAGGGCAACAATGCCGCGGAATAGATTGACATTGTCTTTTGTTGCCGTTACAGGAATGAGCTTGATATCCGGGGTAATGCCGACCGATTGAATATCGGTGAACAGGGGAGTAAGGTACTTGGCAATTGTCAATTTGAGCGCTGAACCATCCATGAGTTCAATGAGTTGTTGTACGGAACCCTTGCCGAAGCTTCTGTCTCCTACGATTGCGGCGCGATTATTTTCCTTGAGCGCCCCGGCAACGATTTCAGCTCCAGAGGCGCTCCCTGCATCAACAAGCGCTACAATAGGATAAGCTTCTTCGTCTGCATCTGTTTTTCTGGATTCCTGTATCTCTCGTGGATGTCCGCTGGGCCCAACCGTGACAACAATGGGACCTTTCTCAAGAAATTTATCTGCAACTTCTATTGCCTGGTCCAGCAGCCCGCCGGAATTATTGCGCAGGTCGATGATCAACCCTTTTATTTTATTGTTGGATGTTTTCAGACGTTTCAGGTGTTCGTTGAGACATTGAGAGGTATCGTCCTGAAAGTTTCTTATTTTTATATAGCCCAGACCATTATCCAGAGATGCGGATTCGACGGTTGGGATGGCAATGATTTCTCGTTTCAGGGAGACTGTCTTTGGCTGCACTGCTTTTTCAGTCAAAACCGAGAGTGAAACTTCTGTTCCAGGGTCTCCGCGTAATTTTCCAACGGATTCTGTGAGGTTCATGTTGATGGTGGATTCTCCGTCAATTTCGATAATCTTGTCTCCCGCCTTCATGCCCGCCCTTGCTGCCGGTGTTCCCTCGATTGGCGAGATTACCGTAAGTATGCCGTCTCGCTGCCCCACGACCATACCCAGTCCGCCAAATTTACCTGTAGTGCCAATCTTAAATTCGGTGAACTCCTTCGGCGGCAGGATAATAGAGTGAGGGTCAAGTTGTGTAAGCATGCCGTTAATTGCAGTGTATTCGATATCGTTTGCAGTGATGGTCTCGTTGGGTTGACGGTATGTGTTGATAAATGTAAGCGAATCCTGGAGAATTTCGACCATGTCTTTGGTACGCCGAATTTTGGACAGGTCATAGGTTTTTGAGACGTCATCTACAGTTACCGTTTCGGTATTGGTGTTTTCTGTAAAATCGGTTAATACTTCTGGTATAACCCTTTCCTGCCACGAAAGGGCCTCTTTGAGCATTTCCGTTGTTTTGATGCGTTCGGGGTCTACATACAGCCTGTTGACATAGGAACTAACGATTCCTGGCAGGCGAAATTTATAAGTGGTGTCGTCTTTCTCTGCCCGTTTTTCAAAATGAGGTTCCAGTCCAAAAGTTTTATTAAGAAGAATGAAGAGGCAGGAGATGGAAAATAAGGAGAGGAATGTAATCAATAAATATCTGGACGTAGATTTTGATTTCATGCAAGGATCCTTTTGGTTAAAAATCATATTGTCAAAATTGACCACAGAAAATATAAATCATCTTCAATACCCGTTTCTATGTAAGAAAAAGGGAATTTACCGCAGCCTTTTCAAAATAATCGCTGCGGCTTGTTTTTTTATTATTACTAAGTATAAAAAGATAAGAAATATTTATCAAGAAAATAGTCAGTAGCCGTTTTACAATCTGCCCGGAATAATCTTTCCCATAATGACTGCTTCCCTTGCCCCTGTGGCGCTGGGAATATTGTTGGGGTTGCCGGATATTGTTTCATTGGCCAGGATGGCAAAGGCAAGGGCTTCTTTGGTGTTGGGTGAGATGCCGAATTTATTGATTGAATGTATCTGAATTGTGGGTTCGAGATATTGTCTGAGGAATTTTATAAGGGTATCATTGTGGCTTCCTCCTCCTGAGAGGATTATTTCAGACAGGTGATGTCTGGGTAAAATCCAGTGTTTATAACTGTCTGCAATGCTGTGTGCCGTAAAGGCCGTAACCGTTGCCAGAATATCCAGGTCTTTGATTCCGGAATGTATGGCCTCTTTGTAAAGGGTATCCGCAAAAGATATCCCAAACTCCTCGCGTCCTGTGGTCTTTGGCGGTGGTTTTGATAGATAGGGGTGTGCAAGGAGTGAAGACAGAATGGCATCATTAACACTTCCTCTTGCTGCGAGTTTGCCGCCTTCATCGAAGTGATGGGTATTATTGGTGACAAGTTCTGTAATACGGTCAATTATCATGTTGCCAGGGCCGGTGTCGAAGGCGATAACGTCATTGATGCCGCAGTTCTTTGGCAGTATGGTGACATTGGCAATTCCTCCGATATTTTGCAAGGCACGACCCTTCTCTTTGTCTCTAAAGAGGATGAAATCCACATAAGGCACGAGTGGCGCTCCCTGTCCACCAGCCGCCATATCTCTGGGTCGGAAGTCAGCCACTGTCGTAACGCCCGTTTCCTGGGCGATGACGGAAGGTTCACCAATTTGGAGCGTAGACCGAATGTGTGGTAAATCCCACGT
>DBJWYX010000157.1:0-6019 GCA_052360825.1 Candidatus Wunengus sp. YC64 | reverse complement strand
CCCAGGTCTATATTCAGGTCTTCTGTTTTTAAACCAAACTGCGATTTGAGTTCTTCCATTTTTTCCGACAGTTTCATGAAAGTAGTGCCAAGGTTATTTACCTCTTCCCTGGTTAATGTCCCGCTATCGATGCGCCTGATGGCCTGACGTTCCAAGAGTTCACGTAGTAATTCGATAATGGTCAGCACTAATTTTGCAAGCCCCTTGCTCACGTCTGCCTGATCGATATTTATGCGATTTGGTAAAATGGATTTCTTTTCTTGAGATATGATACGACTGAATATATCTGGTGTATCGGTTTCTATATGCGGCATGGATTCTCCAAGGAAAGTATTGATACGGAAATACCCCTCACTCAGAGCCTCTCCCACAAGGGGCGCGGGAACTTTCCCTCCCTTGATGGGAGGGATTAAGGGAGGGTGAAATATTTTTATGCTTTTTTGTTGCGTTAACTCATGACGAAATAGTTACGCTATTTTTTTGGTCTCGAGTATTTCTATACGTTTTTTTATCGACTCCAGTTCATCAGCATTTTGTGACGTATTGAATTTGGAATTGAAGTCCTTATTTGTTGTCCACCAGTCCATCCCCATTTCCTTTGCCTTTTCGACTGAGGCAATCACAAGGCGTATCTGTATAGTCAGGAGTTCGATGTCAACGAGCTTAATCTTGATATCTCCTGCAATGACCAGTCCTTTGTCGAGGACTCGTTCCAATACATCGGCGAGCGTTGCTGAGTTGGTCGACTGTGTTATAGCGGTGCGCTGTCTTTCCATTCATATCCACCTTTCTTAAGCACTCACAAAAAATATTTTTACACTTTTAGAAAAATTTACGATTTACGAATTGCCCTCTCCCTGTCCCCCTCTAGAGGGGAATAAAGGGGGGGGTAAATCCCAAATCGTAAATCGTTCGACTGAGCTCACGACGAAGTCTAAAATCGTAAATTCCCATTCAAGGGCTCTTCCAACTTGTTCGGGTTAGGATATTGTGATAACGGGTTTATACCTGCCTGTCTTGCCGTTTCCACAGAGGTTAATAATGCCCTCAGCCCAATGTAAATCAGGTCAATGTTAGCCACAGATATCGTGATGTCACCGTGGACTACCACGCCTGTATTCAGCACGCGATCAAGTGTTTCACAAAGAGAGATGCGCTGATCTTCCAGTAATGGAGGGATTTCAAAATCACCTGTTCTTTCTTCCTCCAATGCCTCTCCGCCTCCGGAAGTAGAGAATGGCGAGGGTTGAAATCCATCCCCTCCGATACCCTCCCCCATAAAGGAGGAAGGCTGGGGAGGATGAGTTTCCGGAGGAGGAATGAGGAAAAAGCGTTCTCTTAAGATTATGTATACTTTACAGAGTAGACCAAACAATTTTTTAATGATATTCATACAATTCCCTGCCAAAATTTTCCAGGGCCTTTACTCCACACACCTCTTTCTCCTGTTTATGAATGACGTACGGGGTTCCCACAGGAAACAGGTGTTTAAAATTATCGAAGGTCTTTCTTTCGTATGCAATTCTATTGATGCACAGCGCACATTCGGTGGCTGTTATGCCACTTGGGGAAGGGGGGTGCGCCATATTCAGTATCATTTGACTCAGCGGAATATTAAGCTTCCTGAGAGCCTCGACTAGGTCGCTTGTTTCATGGTAAGCCATTTCAGTGGGAATGGCGATGGGAATAAAGAGCGACTTTTCATTATCACGGAGCAGGGTCAAAAGCTTTTTAACCTTTTTTGACAGATCGACCAGGAAGGCCGAAAGTTTCGGCATACGAAAGACATTTTTATATTTTAAAAAAAGGTTAAAAAAGAATTTTAACCAGTCGAGCACCAATTCCGGCATTTCGAGAAACCGTATGAGATGCCCTGTCGGTGCCGTATCTAAAATAAACAAGTCGAACTTCCCTTTATCCATATAGTCAATAATCGTGGCAATGGCCATAACCTCGTCTATGCCAGGCGGGGTCATATCTATAAAAGATTCCATGATCTCCTTCTCGAATACCACAGTTATGGCAGCATCCTCTTTTACAAATGCGGTCATAATGTCTTTGATTTCATCTGAATAAAGGCATTTCAATTTTTTATATTCTTTTCCAGCATCCATTTCCTGTACATAAAGATTATTTTTAAGGGATAGAACGTCCTCTCCAACAACCACACCCAAACAATCGGAAAGGGAATGGGCAGGATCGGTTGAAAAAAGCAAAACACGCTTTTCAGGGTAGATATCTGCCAGTGACAACGCCGAGGCGCTGGCAATGGTTGTCTTACCCACACCTCCCTTACCGCCAAACATCAGGAATTCTATAGTGGTTTTTGGTATAGGAAGGCGCTTTCTCTCGTGAGAAAAGGACACTGAATCTCCTAAGCCTCCGGTTTCTAAAGGTGGATCAGGAGGTGTTGTGAAAGGGTGATTGATGGGAATTGCGGAGTGGAATATCTCATTTGTATGGAAAGTATTTTGAAGATGAGCCTCTGTACCATGATGGAGGGTGGTCTCCGTCATCATTTCTGCAAAATTCAGTAAGAAATCTCTCCCATGGATTTCTTCTTTGTACAGAGGCATCATCAGTAAATTGTACCCATCAAAACAATGCTTTATATCATCAATATATTTCTTTTGTAACAAATATTGTCCATTACAAAAGGAACAATCGCCAAAAGGGTTGACGCGATTTATAATAATGTCTTTTACGGGGATTTTGTGCCCTCTTAACACAGATAAAAAACGTTTTGTCTCGTTCACACTGAGCGCTTCCGGCACCATTACCGGCACAAATTCGCATGACTTATTCCGCAACACCCGTTCAACCTTTTTTGCGCCGTTTGAAAATGCCTCAATGAACGCATCGGTATCGTCGGAACGATAATGTCGCATATATAACTTTGACATATAACGATGCTTTTCCATCATCAGATCCAGTAAATGAGTCCAGTTCTTTATGAGATGGGGCATTTGCAGGAATTTGACGGTATGTCCTGTTGGCGCAGTATCGAGTACGATGGTGTCGTAGGTATCATTTTCCAATAGATCAACCAATTCGATCATGCCCATCAGTTCGTCTATTCCAGGCAGGGAAGTGGAGAGAAGCGCAGATATATCGGCGTTATCAAGGAGGGTGCCTCTTTCCATAATTATTTTTAACGTGTTACTGTGCCTCTTCATAAATTGCTGGAATGAGGCAAATGCATCTATTTCCCATACCATAAGATTTT
Source organism: Candidatus Wunengus sp. YC64 (assembly GCA_052360825.1). GTDB lineage: Bacteria > Planctomycetota > Brocadiia > Brocadiales > Brocadiaceae > Wunengus. The sequence continues at coordinate 2,793 of DBJWYX010000157.1, read as the reverse complement.
GAAACAGTTCACCCCCTCCCCTAACCCCTCCCACCAGGGGCGGGGAACACTTATTACCACCGTATTTCCTCCCCCTTGATGGGGGAGGGCAAGGGTGGGGGTGAATTGTTACCGAGTTATTTAAGCTATCCATGAGGGAATGGGCAGGATCGACGGAAGCCAGCAGAATACGCTTTTGAGGATTATTCTTTGCAAGATAGAGCGCCGTTGCTGCCGCAGAGGTTGTTTTTCCTACACCGCCTTTGCCCCCAAAACAAATCAGGGATAACTGTGGATTTGTAAGAAATGAAGTACCTTGCGCAATGTGTTCAGTCTTCTTATTCAAAGGGTTTTCAACCTCAGGCTTAAGCGCCGCTACGTTATTCATATTGATATGTGTTAAAAGCAGAATTACACACCCGATGCGGGTTCAGGTTTCAAACCTGAACCCGCACGAAGGTATCATTCATTGTTTTTGCGGTTTCTAGAGCTTTTAGTTCTTTTTTTATTCTTTCTGACCACTACATTCCTTACTTCATCTTCGTCTTCGCTCTCTTCATTTTCTTCACTTTCATCTACTACTTCAAAGTGTTTCTTTTTGTATTCTTCAATCTGTTCTAACCGATTCAGGAGTTCTGATTCCCTGTTATTAAATTCCTCTTCGGTGATCTTTCCAGTTTCAAGCATCATGTAAAGCTCGGATAATTCTGCCGAGACGTTCTCTTCATTGAGAAACTCTTCTTCCGCGGCTTTGTGAATCTGTTTAAAGATGTAAAACAAACCCTTTGCGGGTGAAAGCAGGATGTCGTCGATCAAGAACATATAGATTCCTTGTAGGATTTACGATGTACGAATTACGATTTATAATTTATATTGAGCGACAAAAGAACGTTGTCATTTCGAAGGAGCAGAGCGACTGAGAAATCCCGAATTAGATTCTTCGCTACCGCTCAGAATGACAAGCATTCAATGTCAACTTAATTAAGTCGTTTACTATACTTCCACTTTCTCAGAATCGTAAATCGTAATTCGTAAATTTCTTTTTTATTTACTTCGCGTCCCCTGCGACTTTGCGGTGAACCATAACTAATATTCATGCCGTCTTCAGTTTTATGTCAACGAAATTGTGAGGCGCCCAGGGGCCGTTAAAATCAAAGGCATAATTATCATCAAATTCCTTTGCCGCCTCAAAGACGCCCTTTTCGAATTGTTCCAGTTTTGCCTTTTCCACTAAGCACGCCAGCTTCATTATCGTATTTTCATCTTTGGGTTTATTTACCTTTATCTCGCAACAGTAGTCTTTCAGAATATCCTGTACCGCTGTTATGTGCTTTTCACGATCTTCATTCAGGATGGTTTCAAACATCCTTCCCAATTCCAGTTTTTCCTCCTGCGTGGCCCCTGTCGGCTTTAAAAAAATATTATCCCTGAATAGCTCAAGTGTGCGATGTTTCCTGACCATGAACTCGAAGATGTTCTCGACGTCCCAGTTAATTTTCAAACCCATTTCGACCTTGCCTTCCATCCTTTTCAACTGGCTTATAAAACTATCATGATTGAGCTTTAATATCTTTTTAATGCTCGCTTCATTGTCTGCCACAATACCAAAAGATACCGGGAGAATGGTTAATGTCTTCATGATTTCTTTGATCACGCTATGATGGGCGCTAAGATGCTTCCGTTCCGGACGGAGTTTGCCATCCGGTCCATCGCTGACCACAGCGGCAACATCGTTATCGGATATTGTAAAAACGGGCTTACCATCAATCCCGGGAATGGTAAAAGTGGGTTTTGCGCCATGCCTCATAAAGCCGTAAATATATCTCCCATTAACAGACATAACAATTTCTCCTGTTGTGTTAAATTTTCAGATTTTAGTTGTAGGATTTAGGTTGTAAGAAGAAACTTACAACTTAAATCTAACAACTTACAACTCTAAACTGCCCCAACCCCTGGCCTGCGCTAATAGGAAAAATCCTATGCAGTTCTGGTTTCTTCCGATACAGGATAAGGTGTCTTGACGTATTTTAATGATTTCAATTTGCCTACCTGCACCTTAATATCCAGGACACCTCCACAGACCCAGCACTTAACCTCTCCCTCGTAATCGTCGTAGGTGTCGTTCAAGTCGAAATTATGACCGCAAAGAATACAATTTATTTTCATCACGCAATCTCCTTAAAACTTTATTTGCGATTTATCTTCACAAACTTGTCCTCGTAAAAACGGGGATAAGTCGAGTTTTAGATGTACGAAGATAGAAGACAGAAGCTGGAAGTCAGAAGACAGAAGTCTTGTATCTTGCCTCTTGCTTCTTGCATACTGCCTCTTGTTTTTTATCGGTCTGAGGCCTCGCCTCGCTAATATCTGAGCACCAGTCCTTTACTGTTGTCAGTTGTTTTTTTACTTAAAATGTTACTTTCTTTTGTGTCTGCCTTGATGCGATTCATGAGTGCGTCTGTTTCGGTCTCTATCTCTTCCAGGCGTTTTTTAATAGCTTCGATGCGCCGACGCGAGTTTTCCATTTCCTTGATGCGGTGAGCCTTTTCCATCTCAAGACAAGAAATTCTCATAAATGCCTTGTGAGGCAGAAAAGTCCGGTCTACAGTGCCGGCATGGGTCTTTATATCATTCACACTTTTTCGTTTCATGGGCGCTTTCATTGTTTTTTGCTCCTTTACTCCCCTGCGGCTGAACCACAATACGTTTCCGGAATAAATGTCAATTCTTCTGTATTATTTTCATGCCTTGCCTTGCATACTTTTTGTATTATGTCAGAAATCTTTTCCTGCATGAGCGCCTTTCCATCACGAG
>DBJWYX010000156.1:0-6033 GCA_052360825.1 Candidatus Wunengus sp. YC64 | reverse complement strand
ACCGCTTTTTTACCAGATTTATGAAAATTTACCCACACAAAACTTAGTAGACCCATATATTTTAATTTAATGCCGTTACTATAGCATATTATTTTTATAGCGTAAATGATATTGATAACTTACGTAAGAAACGATGAATTATTTTAGAAAATGGAATTGATTTTGCCTATCTCTTTTATCTATACTATTTTTCGCAAGAAAATTTCGAAGAAAAATCCCCTGATTTATGAGTAAATTGTAACGGTGAAATATGAGAGAAAGCGCAGGCAGCTATGAGTAAAATTAATAAGGTTATTGCCTGTATTCAAATTCTCATTTTTCTCGGTCTCACATTGTGTAATGGCGGCATCACCATCAGTTTATCAGGAAAATCCGATGAATTTCCGTGCAAAGAACATGCATGTGGTTGCAAATCGGAGGCTGATTGCAAGACACATTGCTGTTGCTCTCCACAGGGAAACCAGTCAACGTCTCAATATGGTGTAAAAAAACAGAAAAACAGTCTTCAATCATTCATAAGCAGCCTCAAGTGTAAATCAGGAAGTGATGCGATTACCTGTATAAACGCCGAACTCAAATACGTCCTGGAAGACTATTTTGTAATTCCCCCAATAACATTTTTCTGTTTTCTTGCCGGCGATACCCTGGCTCACATCCGTGAAGTTATGGTGTCGCCTCCCGAAAAACCTCCACGCTGTTTCGCATAAAATCCCATCAGCAATTTGCAAAATTAACCGATAATAAACTCGTTGAGGAAACAAGACAGGATAGGGAAATACCCCTTTTGCCTAGTATGGGGATGTTCCATATTATATTTTTTGTCTTCCGTCAACCATCTTCTGCCTTTATCTTGTGTTTCCGGTGAATGGGAAATGTGAGATAAACGGCACTCACTTTAAAAACTGGAGAAAATAATTTATGTTAAATATTAAAGGACGACTTGCCATTGTCGCAATGTTAGGGACAATGATTATTTCTGGGAATGCTATGGCACATACAACGGTATTGTCAAAAAACACACCTACTGATTACAGCAGCCGCGATGAGCTTGAAGGGACGACCGGCCTCAATAATTTTAGTATATCTCACGGGTGTGATGGTCAGCCTGTAAGGGCAATGAGCATTGTTTTCCCAAATGATTCAACCGCTATTGCCGAGCGCTCGGACACTGGCGAGTCCATAAATCTTTCGGATCATATAACAGGCAACGCTGTGATGGGTGCGAGTCCGGCGGTAAACAGCCTTTTCAAAAAAATTAAAAAGTTGGTAGGGACCGTTCCGTCGTTTACCTCATACGGTGAGGAAAAAACAGAAGATGCCAGGGCATTTTTTTACTCTGGCGGCACGTTAAAGGACGGTTTTACGGGACTTATTCCGTGGCGAGCAACCTTTCCCACGTTCAAATCAGATTCTTGTGCAACTGCGCTGACCGTGTACATTGCCATTGCCAACTATTGCACAAAATCCACGAGCGAAGACAAAGATGATCGCGCGGATATTATGGATAGGGCGCTTAACTGAAAAATTTGATGATGAAGACGTTGTGTCTGTGGGGTTTTGGCCGTACCTGAAAGTCGTAAGAGACCTTGAAAACAACCCCCTTCCGGAAGATTGTGGAGAAGGATATGAGATTAGCGTGTATCCGTCTGACGAAGCTATTGATGAATTCCTGCCTATGGAAGGGTATTGGCCTGCCGAAGGTAAAAAGGGGAACGGGGGAGATAACGGAGATGACGGAGATCATGGCGATCACGGTGACCATAACCATTAATGATTTGTGATAGTTTTGTGTTCTCCTTGTAACTCGATTATATAAAAATTTCCATTTTATTTAAGCGAGGGTGTCGGGTGGTACGGACAAACTTGATATATAGGAATTTCAATGTTGTAGGGGCAATTCATGAATTGCCCCTACATACAAATAAAATAGATGCCAAAGGTCTAAGGAGGTTAGTAAAAAAACATGATCAATCTACGTCTGTCATGCCCGAATGCTTTTGTCGGGCATCCATGTCTCTACAACCGCTGGATTCCCGCTAAAAACATGCGGGAATGACAGGAAAAGGTAATGTCGTTTTGTTTTGCCTTGCAAAACAAAACCTAATTTAACAACGGGAAGGAATCGAAGGATGTAATAGTATTTCATAATAAAAGTTAATATAATTAGAAAAAAATGTTTTTGTGAAGGCATATTTTATGGCATCGGAAATTCGCTTTATACTTAATGATAAAGAAACACACACTTCAGAGAATCCTGGTATGCTCGTATTAGACTATCTTCGGAGAATACTGCGACTGACGGGTACTAAAGAAGGATGCAAAGAAGGTGATTGTGGGGCGTGTACGGTATTGATTGGTGAGTTTGAAGGAGATACGGTTGTTTACAAACCTGTTACCTCATGCTTGATGCCTTTGGGTGAGCTCCACGGAAAACACCTGGTTACCATTGAGGGTTTGAACATGGATCACCTTTCGCCGGTGCAACAGGCAATAGTTGATGAGGGAGCCACTCAATGCGGTTTTTGTACACCGGGCATTGTTGTTTCCCTAACAGGCTATTTGATGAAAGATAAAATAATAATAAATGAAGAGGGGGTAAAGAAGACCCTCAGTGGGCATCTCTGCCGTTGCACAGGCTATCGTTCCCTGAAGCAAAGCGCATTTTTCCTGAAGGATACCGTTGAAGGTCATACGGGAATAGATACCCTCGTCGCAAACAGAATGATTCCCGATTATTTCCCCGGAATTCCAGATCGTCTCCGCAAGATGCAATCTTCTGTCTCTGGAGCAGGGGAAAAATCAACAGACTATTTTATAGCCGGTGGTACCGATCTCTACGTACAAAAGGGAGAATTATTGCCAGAATCTAAGGTGTATCTATTGAATTTGCATCCTGAGATGAAAGCCATCTCAAAAAAGAACGGATACATACATGTTGGAGCACTGACAACTTTTGAGGAATTTGCGAATCATCCTGATATAACGAATACGATCCCTGACATTCAGGCGTATATGTCTCGTATAGCTTCCTTGCAGATTCGTAATCGTGCCACCCTGGGAGGAAACATAATCAATGCTTCACCTATCGGAGATATGACGATACTTCTCCTGGCGCTGGAAGCCGTATTGGTTCTGGAAAATGATGCACAAAGCCGAACCGTCCCAATTACATCATTTTTTAAGGGATACAGACAACTCGACAAAATACCATCAGAAATTTTGGCAGATATTTTAATACCAGAGTTCTCATCAAATACGAAAATTAATTTTGAAAAGGTCTCCAAGCGGAAATATCTGGATATTGCATCGGTTAACAGTGCAATGAAAATTCGCCGCGAAGATGGAATCATTCGTGAGATTGCTCTGTCAATGGGGGGTGTTGCTCCGGTCCCCCTGTTTTTAAAGGCAACCTCTCACTATTTCATTGGTAAACAAGTTTGCAGGGACGTAGTTGAAGGCGCTTTTCCCATTATTCAACAAGAAATTTGCCCAATCAGCGATATCAGGGGCAGTGTGGATTACAAAAGGCTTTTGGCCCGCCAACTCATCATTGCCCATTTTACAAAACTTTTTCCGGAAAGAGTAGCGGTAAGGGATTTTTATGAAACATATTGACGCCGTCTCCCACACACGAGGTGAATCGCAATACGTGGACGATATGCCGCAGCCTACAGAAATGTTATACGCCGCCGTATTTTCTTCTCCGGTAATGCATGGGAAAATCATGGCGCTCCACGTTCAAGATGCATGCTCCATGGATGGGATTGTTGCGGTATTGACTTCAAAGGATATTCCCGGCGAAAACCAAATAGGAACAATTATTCAAGATGAAGAACTGCTCGCCAGCGCGGAGGTTTGTTATGTAGGACAACCGGTGGCATTGGTAATAGGAACGAGTCCTGAAATTGCCAGAAAAGGCGTAAGAAAGATTACCATAGACGTTGAACAACTCCCTGCTATTACCGATCCGAAAGAGGCATTTTCGAAAGGGAAAATCATCGGTTCACCCAGAACCTTTGTTCTCGGTGATGTAGAAGCAACCTGGCAAAAATGCGATCTCGTTTTAGAGGGTGTTTGTGATGTTGGAGGTCAGGAACACGTTTACCTGGAAACGCAGCGGGCGCGTGCAATTCCTCTTGAAGAAAACAATCTCTGTATTTATTCCGCTACGCAGGGTCCGTCTGCAGTACAGAGGCATACAGCAAAGGTATTAGGATTGCCAGGTCACAACATCGAGGTTGATGTGAAACGATTGGGAGGAGGCTTTGGCGGTAAGGAGGACCAGGCGACACCATGGGCTTGTATGGCAGCGCTTGCAGCATGGCATACCAAAAAACCGGTAGAACTGGTGCTTGGGCGAGCGGATGATATCAAAATGACAGGGAAGCGGCACCCGTATAAATCAGATTTCAAAATTGGCGTGACCAAAGACGGTAAAATACTGGCATATGAGGCAAACCATTACCAGAATTCAGGCGCTACAGCGGATTTATCACCCGCTGTTTTGGAACGGACGCTGTTTCACGGCACGAATAGTTATTTTATACCGAATGTGAAAATTTTTGGTGTCTGCTGCCGTACCAATCTGCCATCGAATACCGCTTTTCGCGGCTTCGGCAGTCCACAGGGAATGTTTGTCATTGAAAGTGCAATTGCAAAAGTTGCAGAGAAACTGGATATACCCCGCGAAGAAATTCAGACCAAAAATCTGCTTAAGGAAAACGATCTATTCCCCTATGGACAACGGGTCAGAAATTGCAGGAGTCTATTGACATGGAATAAAGCAGTGGAAAAATACAAACTGGGTGAAATTCGTAAAAGGGTGGAGGACTATAACAAAACTCACTTTGAGATAAAAAAAGGGATAGCAGTGATGCCCATTTGCTTTGGCATCTCATTTACCACGACCTATATGAATCAGGCGAGCGCATTAGTCCATGTATACACAGACGGCAGCATAAGTGTTTCTACCGGTGGAGTAGAGATGGGACAAGGATTAAAATCAAATATTGCCAGTATCGCCGCAAAAGGGTTCGGAATAAGGGACATTCGCATTAAGATTGAAAGTACAAATACCACCCGGGTTGCCAATATGTCGCCAAGCGCTGCCAGCGCTACCACTGTTTTAAATGGGAATGCCACATTGATGGCGATTGGACAAGTAATGGATCGTTTAAAATCCATGGTTGCCAAAGAACTTGGCGTTCAGGACAAAGGGAGAATCACCATCGTCAACGAAAAGGTCCTCTGCGATGGACGTGAAACAGACTGGACGTGGGACCGGCTGGTGCAAACTGCGCACCTGAATCGCATCGATCTTTCTGCTCACGGGTTCTTTGCAACGCCTGAAATATATTTTGATAAGATAAAGGAAAAGGGGCATCCGTTTGCCTATCATATTTTTGGGACAGCAATTATTGAGGTAACGCTGGATTGTTTGCGAGGTACGTATGATATTGATTCTGTCAAGATCGTGCACGATTTGGGTAGACCACTGAGCGAACTTGTGGACAGAGGCCAAATTGAAGGCGGCCTGGCTCAGGGATTAGGCTGGATGACTATTGAAGACCTAAGTTTTAATGAAAAGGGGCAATTGCTTTCAGGTGCGCTGGCAACTTACAAGGTCCCCGATGTGTATTTTATGCCTGACGATATAGAGTTAACGTTCCTGGAAGATGAAGGGAATACTTTAGGGCCCTATGGGAACAAGGCAGTTGGTGAGCCGCCTCTCATGTATGGAATTGGTGTATTCTTTGCGATCCGATGCGCCATGCGCGCCTTCAGGCCACAAAAAGAATTTGCCCTTGCCTCGCCATTAACACCTGAACGTGTTTTATTGCAACTCTACGCTGAGTAGGAGACCATGAAAGAAGTTATCGATGAAGCGCTCCGGTTGATGGAAAAAGGCGACCCTTGTGTAATGGCAACGGTTATCCATACAAAAGGGTCTACCCCGCAAAAGGCAGGCGCAAAATTACTAATTCGCAAGGATGGAAGCTGTGCCGGCACTCTTGGCGGCGGGTGCGTTGAGGG
>DBJWYX010000155.1:0-6158 GCA_052360825.1 Candidatus Wunengus sp. YC64 | reverse complement strand
TCTTTGGGCACGAGGACATCCTTATCAACAATATCGCCTGGTTTCTCACAAAGTTGCCGGTATTTGCCATACCGGGAGACGGTAATTATCCATTGCAGCCTGTCTTTGTGGAAGACGTAGCCGGGATAGCAGTAAACGCCGGACAGTCAAATGATAATATGATACTGGATGCCGTTGGGCCTGAAATTTTCAGGTACGAAGAGCTAATTCGGCTCATTGCTGACAGCGTTCAGAGTAAAGCGAGGATCATTCATCTGAGACCGGGATTGGCGCTATTTCTCTCAAAATTTATCGGCTATATGGTCAACGATGTGGTACTCACTCGGGATGAAGTCGAAGGGCTGATGGAGAACCTGCTCGTATCTAAAAATCCTCCAACAGGAAAGACGAGGCTGAGCGACTGGCTGAATCAGCAGGCAGACACCATAGGCACACAATACGCTTCTGAGTTGAACAGACACTATCGTTAACAATTGCATGATAGAAAAATACCCGTTAAAGACTTACGTTTGCTTCAGGAGAAAATAATTATTGTTACATGACTGGATAATTCAAAGGTTTATTGACCACACTTTTGAATTGAAATGCCCGGAAATGCGTTTGTGCATTACCCCTGCATATACTACTGAAGTATTTAATGGCTCCGGCAGAATATGGATCACAACTGCAGGCCAACTCAGATTCTCAATGCTTGCAAAACTCACTTGCTCAGATTTACAACGAGAATGGTTACCAAGACTAAAAATGCTTGGACATCCACCGAAAAATCTAGCGGTTAAAATTAAAAAATATCATCATAGAAGTGAAGGCGCAAGATTATTGAAGAAGCTTAAGAAAGGTATTAAAAGTATTTGGGTTAGGTTATATCCTTACCCCAACCTTTTTAAATTCTTTTTCACTGTACAGGATGACGTAGTCGTTTAATCCTGGCTTTTTCCCATCAATTAGTGCATGGATAAAAAATTAGACACAAAGGATTGAAATTGTTAAAATAAAAAAAATATAGCTAGAGAGGTAACGATAATAATTTTAAAATTGGAGGTATTAACCATGAATGCAATAAAAGGCATATATCACAACGGGGTGATTGAATTGATTGAAAAGCCCGAAACGCAGGAGACATCAGAAGTCCTTATAATATTTCCTGAGAAAAAGAAGGAAATATCGAAAATCGGTGGGCTCTTTAAAAATTACGATATTAATTATGAGGAAATTGATGAAGAACTAAAAAAACTGACCCAAGATTCCCAAAGGCACATACTGGATGAGACCGGTGATTAGACATGAATAAATATGTCATAGACACGTAGGCAATAATAAGGTTTTTAAATGGTCAGAAGGTAATAAGTGATAGTATTGACCAGATACTAAAAATGACAGATGAGGGGGAAAACATTATTATCATTCCATCTGTGGTGATTTTTGAGATTGGGTATCTGCACGAGAAAAAGAAAATCCCTATAATAACGTAATAGGCAATACGCATAGAGCAGAAAAGGTATGGAGAAATATAGTCTTTTTGAGGAGAGTAATTGAATGTATAAGTTTTGTAGGGTGGATTAAGCATAAGCGAATCCACCAATTTATAGTTAACAACAAAAGAAAGTTGTCATTTCGACGGAGCGGAGCGACTGAGAAATCTTAAGATTCTTCACGGAGTTTACATTGAACGAAGTGAATGTGTTCGGATGACAGGCATTCAATGTCAACTTATTTAAGGTGTTTACTATAATATTATATCCTTACCCCCACCTTCTTGAATTCCTTCTCGCTGTAAAGAATCACGTAGTCTGTCAAGCCGGTTTTTTCTTTGATTGCCTGGATCACGGCCTCGCATTCGGCGTCGGTGTAACCGTGTATCATGGTAAAGACGTTATGTTGCCAGTCGGGGTAGGTGGGACGCTCATAGCAGTGTGTCACCTCTTCAAAACCTGCCATGATCTTGCCTACCTCGTCAACCCGCTCCTTTGGCACCTTCCACACGCACATGGCATTGGCATTGATACCGATCTTACGGTGTGCGATAGAGGCGGCCAGACGCCTGATTTTCCCGGACTCTAACAGTTTTTTGAGTCTCTGGATTACCTCATCTTCAGACATGCCCAATGCCTGCCCAATGTCTTTGTATGGGGTCTTGGTGACGGGGAGTCCTTCCTGGATGTGTTTGATAAGCTGTACGTCAATGTCTTCTTTTTTATTTGTCATAGTTTAAATGGGGACACAGACTTTCACAGATACACACAGATAATTTTCGGTTTTATATCCTGATAACCTGTGTTCATCCGCGTCCAAATGAAAAATTTCCATACGGTTAATAAATTTTAAAGCGCACGCCAATCTTGAATTTCTTTGTCGTGGGCAGACTCCGGACGGTGAGACCCGTTCGGTCTTCGATTTCTTTTAATCTGCTATGAAGTTCCTCATCGTCTTTGGCCGACATGGTAAACCACATATTGTATGGGATATTGCAGTTTTTACCTTTCCGCAGATAATTGTGGGAGACGCCGCTGTAACTGTTGATAATTGCGCTCACCTCATCGATGCGGTCTTCCGGAACCTTGATTGCCGCAAGCGTTGCCTCTCGCCCCATCGCCTGCGTGTTGATAATGGGTGCAAGCCGCCTTACGTAGCCCTTTTCAATCATAAACTTAATGCGTTCAATGATGGTGTCTTCGTCTATATTCAACTCCTTGCTCAATTCCAGGAACGGCCTTGACACAAGGGGAAGATTAGACTGTAAACGGTGAAGTATTTTTCTGTCGGTATCACAGAGTATCATATTCTTTTTTTAATTTCCTCAATTCCTCGTTGTTCAATAAGCGTTCTAAAGCGGTGTTCAGTTTTACTGGTAAGAATGATATCCACACATACATCTAATGCCTTTAACGTGGTGGATTCATCTGCCTGAGGCAGCAAATCCAGGGCAAATCTGGGATGACGTCCAACCTTCCCGCCGATCATGACGCGATACTTTTTCTCCTCAGCCTTTATTGTGCCGGTGGGGCATACCCTGGCGCACAGCCCGCAGTGCACACATTTTTCTTTATCGATCGTTACATTTCCATCCTTAACGGTAATTGCATCTTCTCGGCAGGTCTCCACGCACTTCATGCATTCGATACACTTACGATCGGGGTCTACAGAGACAGGTTCCACCGCATGGACGCCAAAATCCTTAATTTGCGGCATGGAACAGCTGTTCGGGCATCCCGACACAGCCAGTTTCATCGAGTGGTGTGGCAGAATTTGTCCTTCAACCTTGTCGATCAACTTTTCGGTAAAATGTAATTCCTCCAGTCTGTTCCGGAGCTTTTCGGACAGAAGACCTGAATCCGTTATGAGAAACGGGCAATTGACCTCAGCGCCTCTGCATGATTTTACCTGATAGAGAACAGGATTCCCTTCTGTATCAAAATATTTAGGATACTTTCGGAGGATGGAGAGTTTTTCATTATCTGCGGGTTGCTTTGCCGGAGTGCGTTGTGGATTCGGCTTCCCCATGAATGACTCTCTGGCGGCAACGACTTCCGCTTCAGTTACTATGGTCTTTCCCCGCTCACGGGCAAGCGTCTCTACCTTTTCACGAACGATCTTTTGCACAAAGGGAGGCGCCTTTTCCAGCAGCAACGTTGCAGGTTTATCCCACTCCAATGCGAGTTCTCCTTAAAATAAAATTGCCACAATGGGAAATTGCGGCAATATTGGTATAAAACAATATTTTTAACACCTCAAATTATATTGCCAAAAAATAGGATTGTCAATTTGAAATTTCAAAGGAGATTTTTCCTAACCCGAAAGAGCATAAAAAGGAGAAAGGGGAACGGGAGAAAGAAGCAAGGTCGAGAACCCCCTTTTCTCCATTTCTCCCCATTCACCATTTCTCCTTTCTTACACACATTTTTGCTAAATATGTCAAAAGACTAAGGAGCTTAATTTTTTAAACCTTGACATTTATTTAAGTGTTGCTTATATTTTGAGTGTACATTAATAATTTTTTCAGTCTTGGCGACTTTGTGACTCTGTGGTAAAGTTCCCGAAGGTCTATTCAATCTGAGGAGGCTGTTCTATGGATGAAAAAACTTTTCATGAAAAACTGCTGGATTTAATCGAGCAAATTAAACGTTTCCCGGAAGCAAAGAGAGAGAGCCTCGAAATGCTGGCAGGTGAACTTGGTAAAAAATATGAAGACCTTAGAAAGAGTTTGGTAATGTTGCAGGACACGCTTGATTCACTCAGATTAAATGTGAAATATTTACTCTTTGATTTGGAGGCGACAAAGAAGGAAAATATAGTGCTCAGAAAAAAACTGGAAGAACAGGGAAATAATAAATAATCCATCAATCTTATTCCCTCAACAAGTGAAAGTTTAAGATTTGACTTGGAAAATTCAGTGAAAGGCTTATATTTAATGGACGACCTTAAACTATCTAACTTACCCGCACATGTGCAAACTGTCATGGAACCTTTCCTCAAAGACATCCTTGCCAAATGCAAGGAAGACATCATTTCGATATACATCATTGGCAGTGCCGTAACAAAAGATTTTCATCCGAAATATTCCGATATCAATACAGTAATTGTTGTAAAAGGAATCGAAATTCCCTTTTATGATTTTATTGCGTCGTTAGGCAAGCGATACGGCAAGAAGAAAATACGCGCTCCACTCATTATAACCCGTGACTATATCAATAGGTCACTCGAGGTATTTCCACTGGAATTCCTGGAGATGAAACTTATTCATCAGCTCGTGTATGGTGACGATGTCTTAAAAGATATTAAGATAGAAAAGGCCGATATCCGGATCCAATGTGAACGGGAATTGAAAGGCAAGCTTCAACACCTTTGTCAGGGTTACATAAAGGCTATGGGAAACAAGATGACATTGACGGATTTATTTGTCGGATCGCTGTCAGGTTATTTCCCGTTATTTCGCGGCATACTCTTTTTGTATAACCATGAGATTCCCAAAGAAAAAGGAGACGTTCTGCATGCCATCAATGAGTGCTGCGGTGTGGATATGAAAGTGTATAGAAACCTGATGGATATAAGGTCCCGTAATTTCTATCCCCCCATTGAGGCGCTTAAGGAAACATTTAAAAACTTATATCGTGTGTTAGATACCATTACGAAAAAGGTTGATGAATTTAGGATAGAACATGCATAAAAGAAATTTTTACAATTATTTTGTAGCTTTCGCAATTTTTCTGTGCCTTTGTTCAATTGCGGGAGCACAGGAATTGCCCGTCCCCCAGAGATATGTGGAAGACAGGGCTAACATTGTTAGTGATATCGCAGAAAAGGGTCTTAATGGGTATCTTCAGGAACTCGAACAGAAAACCGGCGCTCAAGTGATCGTTCTGACGATTGATACGACAGGAGAGATTCCTATAGAAACGTACGCCATAGAGCTTGCCACAAAGTGGAAATTGGGACAGAAGGGAAAGGACAACGGTGTGCTCGTCGTTGTTGCAAAAAATGACCGCGCTTATCGGATTGAGGTAGGGTATGGGCTTGAAGGGGTGCTACCCGATGGCTTTTGCGGTACTGTTGGCAGGGTATATTTTGTACCCAAATTTCAAAAGGGACATTTTAGCGAGGGTATATACCAGGGCGTAGTTATTCTGGTTAATAAAATTGCGGAAGAAAGCGGGATAAAGATTACCGGCATGCCCACTATGGCCGATATGAGAAAAAAGGCAAATGAGCGTCAGAACCCGTACTTTTCACTGTTATATCTGCTTTTATTATTTCCGTTTTTATTAAGCTTCCTGTTTGGCAGGAGGCGCTCCTCGTGGTACTGGTGGGGAGGCCCGCCTATTATTTTTGGAGGACCAAGGGGGTCAGGTTCGAGTGGGATGGGTGGATTTGGCGGCTTCGGAGGCTTTGGGGGCGGCGGAGGCGGTTCATTTGGAGGTGGCGGCGCTTCCGGCCGGTGGTAATAAATTAAGTAATTAGAAAGGTAAATTATGAAGAAGATAATACCTGTTATTGCTGTTGTCGTATTTTTGGGCATTATCTTCGGGGTATGGTATATCAAGGGATATAACAAGGTTGTTGCCCTGAATGAGAACGTCAAAAATGGTTGGTCTCAGGTAGACACGCAACTCAAGCGTCGATATGACCTTATTCCCAACCTTGTGGAAACCGTGAAGGGTTAT
>DBJWYX010000154.1:0-6301 GCA_052360825.1 Candidatus Wunengus sp. YC64 | reverse complement strand
GCTACATCAGGGCATTGGAATTCACGGGAAGTCCGTTCAGGAATGCGGATGGTTCTTTGTCGGATGCACAGAAGAGGGGTGAGAAGATATTTAATGATCCGAAGGTCGGATGTGTAGAGTGTCATCCTGGTGAATCGAATGATCCGAAGGCTCTGTATAGCGATGCGCAGACACATGATGTGGGAACAGGCCGTATAGGTGTGAAGGGTTTCAGGTCTACGCCTGGTAAGGTATATAACCTGAAGGCATTGGAGGCAGGAGAGGATCCATATGGTGAGGAGAGCGACACGCCGATTATTGGATTAGACCTTGTGAAGGAATTTGATACGCCTACATTAAGGGACATCTATGCATCAGGAACGTATTTCCATGATGGTAGCGCCAGACTGTTGATAGACACGATCAACAACACGGTGACGGAGAAGGACATGCATGGAAGGACGTCACACCTGAGTGCGCAGGAGATGGATGATCTGGTTGAGTTCATGAAGGCGTTATAATTTTTAAAGCAAAACGGATAGAAAAAAACGGTTTAAGTGGAATATTTTAGGAAAGTGAAAGGAGAAGGCCAACAGATGAGTAAGAGGAAAATAGGAGGAGTAATGGCATCGGCGTTTATAGCTGGTGCGTTGGTCTGTGGGAGCGTCTTTGCGTCGGGAAACCAGGTAATGGTAGGTGGTTCGAAGCAGGGAAAGGCCTTATGGACTGATTATTGCGGTATGTCAAAAGAGGTGCAGGGTTCTGTGGATGCGATATTGTTTACCCAGTCACCGAGGACGGCAAAGGGTGATCCGTATCAGAACTATCCTAACTATGTATCGGAAGGCAGCCGTATCGTATCGTATAATTTAAAGACGAAGGAATTAAAGGTATTGACGAATGATTTTGCGTCAGCCTTTGATCCATGTACGTACTGGGATGGCAAGAAGTTTGCGTTTGCCGGTATACATAAGAAGGGCGGCGGATGCCAGATATGGGAGATGAACATAGATGGCAGCGGCGTAAGGCAGATGACCGATTACAAAGGCACATGCAGGGCGCCGATCTATTATGCGGCTGGTAGTGTAGAGGAAGGAAGTGGCCGTATCATATGGAGAGCCAGGTATTTTGAAGGAGACTGGGCGGAGCACGGCACGGTAGAGAAGACTGGGTTCATCATATTTGCAGGTTCACCTGATGGGGTAATGGACGAATACCACAACCCATATGCGTATAATTTGTTCAGGTTGGATACGCAGGGTGGCCATGTGACGGAAAGAATTACCGGTCACGTGTTGTCAGGTATTGAGTTTCCGAACATAAACACAACGATCGATCAGATCACTTACAATGTGAGTTCGAACTTTGATCCAGCGCTAACACCGGATGGAAACATCCTGTTTTCCAGCGTGCAGGCCAATGGCAGCAGGGCAGGAGGCAAGGGTCGTGTAATGTTGTGTGTGGATAACTGGGATGGTGCATATCCAAGACCGATCTATGGAAACTGTGATGATGAAATTGGCGGCGCAAGCTGCAAGTCACAGGCAAAGATCACCTTTGGAGACAGGAGATTGGTATACGTAGAATCCCCATATATGAACTGGGGAGTAGGTCAGTTGGCATCAGTAAGCTGGGATGCGCCATACAACAAGACCTATGAGAAGTTGACTAGGGACGAGGGTGGCTTATACAGGAGTCCATATCCGCTTCCAGACGACAGGATGTTGGTGTCGTATGCGGAGAGGGGAGACTTTGGTATTTACTGGTTTGATTTCAGGAATGGTAAGGCGGGGGAATTGGTATACAATGATTCAGAGTGGAACGATCATCAGCCAGCCCCTGTGTATATCAAGTACAAGCCGAGGTGGATTAACACCTTTACGGCTGGTAAGAACTTTGGTGTAACGACCGTGACGTATCAGCCATTTGACCAGGTGAAGGTGGAAGGATATCCACATTCATGGGGCACATGGATTTGTTTTGATACGACGTTAACCGATCTGCCGGTAGGCCCATATCCTCATCAGAGGACAAAGGCAACGAAGCAGGGCGATGTAAAGGCGGTGAGGATTGTTGAGGGTACACAATGCGTTGAGCCTGACAGCAGCAGGTTCAAGGTAGGCGCAGGAAGTCATCTGGTAGGTGGCGCCAGGTCAAGCTCGAACTCAGGTACGGCATTCCAGCAGAGGAGGATCATTGGATATCAGTATGTAGAGGATGATGGTTCAGTGGTGACCTCACAGACAGCCGATACCCCATACTACATCCAGAACCTGGATGAAAGGGGAATGGCAGTGCAGACAGCATTGGCATGGGCATATCTGAGGCCATATCATGGCAGGATTTGCAGTGGATGTCATGATGGTTCATACAGAGGCAGGGCATTCCAGAACCAGCATGCGAAGGCATTGTACAACTGGTGGTATGATGACAGGAGCCACTATGATTCACCATTTGCGTTTGGATACCTGAAGTTTGACAAGAATGGCATCTATCAGGGTGTAAAGCATGGTGACGACGTAGTGGTGCCGTCGGACGTATACTATGGAGGTCCGTCAGGTACGACATCTCAGCCGGTGGAAGGGTTAACGGATGAGAAGAGGAGGACGGTGGATTTCCGCAGGGACATACAGCCGATCATCGATGCAAAGTGTGCGAATTGCCACAATGCAAGCAATCCTCCTGATTTAAGCGGTAGCATTGAGCTGGTAAGTGCTGATGGAGTAGCGGCGTTCAGCCGTTCATACAACAGCTTGCTGGAGGTACAGAGGGGTAAGGACACGAACCTCGGCGGTAAGTTCGTCAATCCGTCATCAGCCATCAACAGCTTGTTGATTTGGAGGTTGTACGAAGAGAAGTTAAGCCAGTTTGCTCCGAGGGAAAATGTATTCCCGGTAGAGGGCAGGGTAATGCATGACAAATTCCTCACGCAGGACGAGAGGTATTCGTTTGTAGAGTGGATAGATATTGGCGCACAATGGGATAACATCCAGGGTCCTGATTTCTACCCAGGCTATCATGCAAAATAGGGTTTAAGGAAATATACCTTAAACAGGTCCTTGCAAAACGGAGGACTGGAAGAAAACAATCGAAGAGCTGGGTTACGTGGGTTTCTTACTCACTACCCAGCTCTTCGTGTTTATGGAATTGTCAGAAATGTTTTTATTTGATAGATTCTAAATACTATTATAAAATTATGATATTAGAAATTTTAAATAATGTGAATGAAATGAAAATTTATATAAAAATAATATTTATATTCTTTGCTTCCATTATAAGTATAAATATTGTAACTGCCAGTGACTTAGCTGATAAAAATATCAGCAGTGAAAAAACTATAGAAAAGCCAAAGATTTCTTTCGAGGAACAAGTATATGATTTTGGTAAAATTTATATAGGTGAAAGTGTAAAACACGAATTTAAATTTAAAAATCTTGGCAAAGGAGAATTGATTATAAATAATGTTAAATCATCGTGCGGATGCACTGCTGCATTAGTATCAAAAAATATTTTGCGCAAAGAGGAAGAAGGTGAAGTCGCAATAAAGTTTAATTCTGGTCATTATGTCGGGAAGATAACAAAATCAGTCGTTGTGAATTCAAATGACCCAGAGAATTCAAAATATAAGTTAACCATTACCGGGGAAGTAATTGAAGAAGTTAGTGTTAACCCAAAACGGATAAATTTTGGTATTATCAGAAGAGGGGATTTTTGCACTAAAAATGTAGAGATAGAAACAGTACCGGAATTGAAAATTGATATAAAGAAGGTAGAATCACCAAATCCTTATATTACTATTACAAAAAATAAAGCAATTGAAAATAACAGCATTTATGAGGTAACAATTAGTAAATATGATTATATAGGAAAATTTAATGGGATAGTATTTATTTATACAAGCAGTAGTAAACAGGAAAGAATCGATGTGCCGTTTTCCGGGGAAATAGTTGGAGATATGACGTTTTATCCAGAAATTTTGTCTTTCGGCAGTGTTAAATTAGGACAAGACGCAAAAAAAACGGTAATAGTTAATTTCATAAACAAAGACGTGAAAATAGAAAAGATTGAGGCTGAACCAAATAACATTAATTATATAATATCTGAATTAAATAACATTAGCACAAAGAAAATAGACGTTAAATTAGGCAGAGATATCACAATCGGGAAGATTACAGGAAGTTTAAAGATATATACGAATAGTACCATACAACCTGTTATTAATATTCCGATTAATGGAGAAATAAAGGGCTAAATGAATATTATTTATGAAGATGCATTTTGTATTTTCGATTATTCTTTTAATTATTTTTTTACCTATTAAGGTTTACGGTTATTCAGGGAGTCTATCAATAGTCTTTTCTGGGGAGGAGGCAGGAAATCTTGAACCCTGTGGATGTTATGAAGGACAAATTGGAGGTATTTCAAGAAGATATACACTTATAGATTTACTTAGGGAAAAAAAGAATGTAGTTTTACCTGTAAGTCTGGGTGACCTTCCTAAAAGTAGTGGACGTCAGGAAGAAATTAAAATGGAGGTTTTTTGCCGTGCCTTAGGAGAAATGGGTTACGTTTTACATAATCTTGGTGAAAAGGATATTGAAATTGGTCCACAATTATACAAATAAAACTATATTTCTTTCCAGTAATGTACAAATAGATGATTCATTTCCAGTGAAAATTAATCAATATGTCTTGAAGGAATGTTTTGTTTCAGGACATGCACTTAAGATTGCTTTTTTAGGTATACTTTCTAAATCCCTTCTCAATAATTCTTCGTCAGATTATGTAAATGTAAATGATCCCGCACTGGCTCTTAAACCCTTAGTTAAACAGTTACAGAAAAAGGCAAACCTGATCGTATTACTTTCACATGCACGGTTAGAAGAGTCCATTAAGGTAGCAAAATTATTTCCGGAAATAGGATTAATTATTACCGGGCATAATATAGAAGATCCGGGAGATTCTATAACATACGTCAATAATACTCCAATTGTTTCTCCCGGTATAAAAGGTAAGTATATAGGAATTGCAAAATATTCGATAAATAATGCGGTGATGGAAAGAAAGTCTGTTGAAGTTATTCCACTGGACAGTAAATACAACGATTCACTGGAAATGATTTCCTTATTAAAAGAATACCAACAAATGTTGGCAGATGAAGATTTATTAAGCAAAATTCCACAGGTACCCCTTTCAAATGATTTGTCGTACGTGGGTAGTACCACATGCGGAATGTGTCATAAGATAGTATATGAACATTGGAGAAAAACCGCACATGGTACTTCGTTTAGTACTTTAGTCAATAAAGGATATCAATATGACCCGGAATGTATTAAATGTCACACCACTGGTTACGGATATGTTTCCGGGTTTTTAAATTATGAAAATAATAGTAATTTAATTAATGTTGGTTGTGAAAGTTGTCACGGCGCCGGAAGTCGGCATATAAAGGATGTGACCGAGTCTTACGATGTAACAGATGAGGGTAATTGTGCGGTATGCCACGAGAGTGAGCACAGTCCAAAATTTCAATATAGCGAATATTGGAAGAAGATTGGACATCCGGAAGAGATATTAAAGAAGTTGCCTAAAACTATGGAATAATATATTCAAAAATGATTAAGATTGCATTTTATTGGCACCAACATCAACCGTATTATAAAAACAACCTGTCAGGTGAATACTCTATGCCATGGGTGAGACTGCATGGAATAAAGGATTATATTGGCATGGCATTGTTATTGGAAGAATTTCCTAAAATACATCAAACGTTTAATTATGTACCATGTCTATTAGATCAACTTAAAGATTACGAAGAGAATTGTGCCATTGATCGGTTTTGGAAATTGACGAAAATATCTGCAGACGATTTAGCGGAAGAAGATAAACTTTACATATTGGATAATTTTTTCTCAGCGAATCATCAAACAATGATTGATATTTATCCAAGATATAAAGAACTATTGAAGAAGCGAAATTTTAGAAGGAAAAGGGCTCTGGATGTACTTAAGAATTTTTCTAATAAGGATTTTCAAGATTTACAGGTATGGGCTAACCTTACATGGTATCATCCGTTAATTATTCAAAGAGATCCTATACTAGCTGAATTATTAAAGAAGGGTGAAGGATTTACGAAGGAAGATAAAGAATATGTGTTATTGAAACAAATTGAAGTAATTAAGCAAATTATTCCGCTTCATAAACGTTCGCAAGATTCAAAACAAATAGAAATTACAACCTCTCCCTATTATCATCCAATTTTACCTTTATTATGTAATCAGGAATCTGCAAGAGTTGTTTTACCCAAACTATCTTTACCCAA
>DBJWYX010000153.1:0-6310 GCA_052360825.1 Candidatus Wunengus sp. YC64 | reverse complement strand
CCCTCGATGGGAGGGGTTCGGGGAGGGTGGTCGACCTTTTTCTTTCACCCCCACCTAGCCTCCCCCATCAAGGGGGAGGAACTGATTTTTGAAATTCCGTAAGGCTGGTTCAATCGAGGACGATTGAACCAGCGATAACCACAAAGAACATCCGTGTAGGGGCAGGTTTGAAACCTGCCCCTTACGTTAAAATATTCTAAATATTATAGCAATTTTCCTCAAATTCTTTTATGCAAAAATATTGAAAAAGCTATCAGAACGAAGCTCGATATATTGAGCGCGGACAGGATCAGGCAAGCGCCGAATACGCCAAGAAGCGGCACAAGGATTACTCCGGTCAATACTGCCCCAAAGATTGCGCCGATATGATCGGCGCTGTACGTCACCCCTGCTGATATTGCCATATCTCCGCTGCTTTGCATAAATATCTTATTGACCAAAGGGAATACCAGCCCTGTCAATACCCCTGCAATACCAACGAAACAGGTCAATCCAAGCTCTGCCGCAATTGAATAGGAAGACAGTGCGTGGATTATAAACGGCAAAATGATCGCATAGAACCCGATAATCCCCTGCATGATTAATAATATTTTCACCCAATAATGGGAGTCAACTACAATGGGCAGCAAGCAGCGATTTGAGATTTCGGGTCCCCGATCAAAGTCGAGGACAGGTTTCGGATTTCGGATTTTTTTAATGATTTGGTTCATAAGGTATCCTCCGAGTGCAAGTCCCAGCATAAAGACGGCAACAATGACACCCATCCTTTCATAGATGTAGCCGTAGATATTTTGGAAGGCGTAGAGAAGCACAATTTCCAGGGCAATACTGGTAAACCCCGTTGTAGCAAGGGCAATGAGGCAGTTAGTCTTTAATTGTTTGGTGTAATAAGGGTTGAATTCTTCAACAGACGCAGGTTGATTTATATTTAGTTTAAATTGCCTTAAAACAGCATAGATTATCCTGCCTGCAAGTACGATCACAATTGGGATGAGGAACCATTGTAATTTCACATCTTTTAAGCCGTGAAATAATCCATGCAAACGCCCTCCCGTAAGTGAATCCCATAATACGAGGTTTAAAAAATACGTAACAGGTCTTGCATCCGTGTTGACAAGCAAGTCCCTTCTCTGGCCCAGTTGACTTTCAATGAATTTGACCTGCTCTGGCTGAAGCAGGGTATAAAAAAGATATTCGGTAAAGTAATCGGATTTTACCTGAAATTTTCGATATCGCCCCATGAGTGTCTCTATATCCAGGGTAATGATGCTGTCCTTATTGCATGCAAAGTAGGAGTTGGTTTGGCCTGGTGTCACCAATACATCTTGAAAGGCCTCATGCAGGGTGCGATAGAGAGAACCCGTGTAACTCCCGACTTCCTTCCCTATATAGGTAACCGCCGAACTAACCGAAGCGATCAAAACACCATCAGACTTTAAAATTTTCTGGGCCTCCCTAAAAAATTCCAAGGTATAGAAACGGTTGAGGAAGGCCGTTGAGGGGTCAGGAGTGTTTATAAGGATAATGTCATAGTGCTGCCTTTGGGGGGTGGTTTTTACGTAATAACGACCGTCCTGATGAATTATCGTTACCCGACTGTCTGAAAGCGCCTGCCTATCCGAAGGAGAAAGATACTTGTCAGAAATTTGCAAGAGGTTTTGGTCCAGTTCCACGTAATCCAACGATTCGATAGGATGTAGAAGCATTTCAGAAACGAGTCCGCCTAATCCCGAACCAATCAAGAGCACGTTTTTTGGCGATGGATGCTGGGTCATTACAAGATGGGCAATCTGTGCGTATTCATACTCATTGGGAAAGGCAGAGGCGTATTGTCCGTTGAGATAAATGTTATATTGCTCGGCCTGTTTGCCAATATCGATATGCTGGTATTTTGAGTCCGCCGATGCCACCAGTTCAATGTGAGGGTTTAATGTTTTCCATCGCATTTTTGCAGATAATGCCTCGGCGCTGTCAGGAATGGGCAAAAACCAAATTAAAATCATAATCAATGCCAGACCCGGTGCAATAAAGCCTAAAACTCTTTTTGTATACTTATTTTGTAACAATTCACCCCCTCCCCTAGCCCCTCCCACCAGGGGCGGGGAATACTCATTGTCCACTTGTATTCCTCCCCCTTGATGGGGGAGGTTTAGGTGGGGGTGAACTGTTACATTCTATTAATGCTCCAAAGGATTATATGGTTTGCCGCCTTTTAAAGGGGCATCCGGCTGCGCTGCCTTGCTTTTGCTTCTTACGTCGAAAATCGTCAAAGCGCCCATTGGATATTTGCCGGTTGACACCATTCCGCGCAGATTATGATCGTGCATGATGGTTATACCCGCCCCCAAGTTGCAGGAAAGGCATTTCCTTTGACTGGCAAAATGTGGAATTTTCACCAGCACATCAATTCTCTCGCCGCTTGCAATGCAAATGGTGTCTTTCTCATAAGTGCTCTTCAACTTCCTTCCATCCAATGCTACGACTTCCATGTGGTATCCATGCGGGTGGATTGCAAATACATGGTCGGCGCCTATTGCCATAAGACGCAAGAGAACCGTCTCGTCTTCATAGGCTACAATCCTGGAGCGAGGATCGTTTATCACCGAGCGCGGGTGAAAGAGATTATCAGTAAACGTCCTGCCGTTAATCAGGTAATAATCGGCCTTCCAGTCCTGCAATCCATGCACAACACCCGATTCCTGTAACTGCTCGTTTGCTGTTGAAGACAGCTCACTAAAAAACAGCGTGTAATCCTTGTCGTACTTATACCCATAGGCGGTCTTCGACCTGTCCTGATGAATAATTATGGGGAAATACATCCCGGCAAGGATGTGGTTAAAGCTGTCCACGTGGCAATGCCCCATGAAGGAGCCCTCATATTGAGGTGTGATCTCGTAAGTAAAATATTTATGTTCCAGCACAGGGTCTACCGGCAGAGAAGGCACACCATCAACCGCAGGGGTTAAATCCAGGCCATGAAAATGAATCGTATGCGCTACATGATTAATCCCCGAATGTTCGGCCGCACAATGCATGCCTGTATTATGCAAGGTAATCCGCGCCTTTTCACCGACAAAGAGGTGAACGGGATCGCTGGGAACCTTCACAGGCTCTAACAATTGTTCTACCTGCTCCTTCGTTGTTACCTCTCCTACATTCTTAAAGCTACCCTTGGCGTGTGTATAGCCAAAAACCCACACTAATTCGCCATTAGTCATTTCTATATAGCCGTCTGTGGTATACAGGTGAAACTCCCATACACCATCCTTACCGCGGTCTCCTGGAATATCGCCATTCGTTACATTAATTAAATCTTGTTCATCCTGACTAAGATTCCAAGTCTCAGCCTGTTTTGCCTCTTCAGCAAAAGCGCCTGGCGCTGCCGCATACGTTGCAACACTCAATAGTGCGGCAGTCATCCAACCCATTAGCCTTAAAGCGTTCATTGTTTTTTCCCCTTCTATAAAGTTAAGGTTAACTAAAATACAAAACTCCTGAAACTTTTTAATAACGTTTACTTCTGTATAGTAAACGCCCTAAATAAGTTGACATAATCCGTCATTGCGAGCGGCAGCGAAGCAATCTTATGGCAGGGATTGCTTTGTCGTTCCTCCTCGCAATGACAACTTTCTTTTAGCGTTAACTATATCTCCTAATACCCGTTTTTAAGTAATCACCCGTGTCTCCCCCCATAATTTTTTTAGTACTGATTTTAACTCTTCGATATTTACCGGTTTTTGCAAAAAGTAATCATACTCTCTATTTTTCCCACCATTTACACCTGTTTTAACGAAACTGTTGGCTGTAATAATCACAATCGCTATCGGTTCCTTCCTTTTTCTCACTTCATGAATCAATGCCAACCCATGCATCCCCGGCATATTCAAATCCGTTATGACAACGTCAAAATTTTTTTTCGACAGGGCAATTAGCGCTTCATAACCAGATAAAACGCCAGCAACTTGATACCCATCACGCCTCAAAATGTTTATCAAACCATCAAGCGCATCCTTATCATCATCTACCAACAACAATCTTGGCTTTGTCATATATCGAAATCATCTCATGGACAAACTAAAATTAATTATCGTAATTAACAACTGGCATACCAGCAAGCAATCGGTCACGATCACATTTGTTGTAAGTGTTGATTTGAATAATTCTTAAGGGTAATTATATTTTTGTTTGAAGGAATGAGATGGAAAAAAACGGACAGCCGGGGAAAGACTGCTTAACGAAAAATTTGCGTGAATTGAAATAGGTTAGACAAAACGGCGTGAAAAAATTTCGCTTCTACTGCCACTCTTTTACTTTATATTCAATTTTCCTATTCGATATACCTAGTATGTTGGCAGCCTCTTTTTTGCTTCCATGGGTCATCTGGAGTGTTTTTTGGATGATCTCTTTTTCGGCTTCTTTTAATGAAATTCCTACTGGAATTTTGATTACTGACATATCGTCCTTACCAGGAACAACGTTTCTTGGCAGGTGTTCCACTGATATCGTACTTTTTTTGCAGAGCACAATTGCCCGTTCGACGACGTTTTCCAGTTCCCTCACATTTCCCGGCCAGTGATAAGCGCACAACGCCTCCATTGCCTCAGGGGCAAAGCCTTTTATTTCCTTTTTATATTTCTTTGTATATTTGATGACGAAAAAATTAGAAAGAATGGGAATATCGTCTTTCCTCTCGCGCAATGGCGGCAAATGGATGGTAATAACATTTAAACGGTAAAACAAATCCTCCCGAAACCTTCCTTCGGAAACTTCTTTTTCAAGGTTTCGGTTGGTTGCCGTAATCAACCGCACATCAACCTTTAAAGTTTTTTCCCCACCGACACGTTCGAACTCGCCCTTCTCAAGGACACGAAGCAGCTTGACCTGTACCTTTAAGCTCATCTCACCCACCTCATCCAGAAAAAGCGTGCCTCCATCCGCCATCTCAAACCTGCCTTTTCTGGCCTGAACGGCGCCCGTAAAGGCGCCCTTCTCGTGGCCAAAAAGCTCGCTTTCCAATACACCTTCCGACAGCGCAGCGCAATGCAACGCGACAAAAGGCATACATGCCCTGTCGCTTTGACAATGAAGGGCATTTGCCACAAGTTCCTTTCCGGTCCCTGTCTCACCCAAAATCAGGATGGAAGCCGTACTGGGAGCAACGTCCGCAATCATATGGAATATCTGCTTCATCTGAGGAGTGTTTCCAACGAGTCCGGAAGATTTGTACTTATCCTTTAGCTTCTCCTTTAACATCCTGTTCTGAGCAATCAACTGCTGCCTTTCCCATATCTTTTCCAGCACCAACTTCAATTCCTCTATATTTATCGGCTTGGTCAGATAGTCATCTGCTCCGCATTTTATAGCCTCCACCGCCGTTTTTACAGAACTGTAGGCAGTAATAACCACAATTGCCACGGACTCTTCCTTCTTCCGTATTTCGTGGATCAGTGATAATCCGCCTATCCCCGGCAGCTTCATGTCCGTTACGATGATATCAAAGTTTTTCTTGGACAAAAGACTTAAAGCCTCGTAGCCTGACAGAACGCCGGAAACAGGGTATCCGTCATGTGTCAGTATTTTTACCAACCCGTCAAGCGCATTTTTATCATCATCTACGAGTAACAATTTTGGTTTTATCATAGAAGTTGTTTGAAAAGCCCCCTCACCTAACCTCTCCCACAAGGGGAGAGGAAACTCTCCTTCCCTTGATGGGAGAGACTAAGAGAGGGTGTTATATTCATGTTCCTTTATAAAACAGTAGTATGTGAGAAATACGGTTTATATTGATATTTTACAAAAAGCTAAATTGTTACCTTTAATCAAATGGTCTAATTTATTGGAATCGCAATCATAAATTTACTACCTTTATGGGTTTGCTCTAACCTTATTACGCCTCCGTGTGCCTGCACAACATTTTGAGCAAAAGAAAGGCCTATACCAGTGCCTCCATCCTTAGTGGTATAAAACAAATCGAATATTTTATCTTTAATCTCATCGGGAATTCCAGTACCGGTATCCTGACAGGAAACAAGTATTTCGTTCTCGTTCCTTTTCGCACTTACCCTCAACTTTCCTCCATCCGGCATCGCCTCAACGCCATTAATCATAATATTCAAGATCGCCTGTTTTATCTTATCCCTGTCCACTTTAATCCTGGGCAGTACAGATTGAACCTCCAACTCTACCTCGATACCGTTTAGTTGCGCCTGGGGCATGAGTAAAGAAACAATTTCATTGAGTATCTCGTAAATATCGACATAGCTTTCGTTGAGTTCTCCCGTTTTTGAGAAATGCAAACATTCCTCGACAA
>DBJWYX010000152.1:0-6318 GCA_052360825.1 Candidatus Wunengus sp. YC64 | reverse complement strand
AAATTACCGCAATGCCGTACGTTCCTTCAACCTCTTTCAATGCCTCCATGACTGCCATTTCCAGGTTGCCGTGAAAATATTTTTCGATCAGATGTGCTAATACCTCTGTGTCAGTTTCACTCCTGAAGATATGCCCTTCCCGTACTAATCGTGTCTTTAAATAATCATAATTTTCGATAATTCCATTATGCACCACGGCAATTTCGTTTTTACAGTCGATGTGAGGGTGTGCGTTTTCCATAGAAGGGGCGCCGTGGGTTGCCCAGCGAGTATGTGCGATTCCCATGTTTGTGTGGATGTTGTTTCCGTTGAGCGTCTTTTCCAGTTCGGCAATCTTGCCTACGGCCTTTTTACATTCCAAGGCGCCGTTCTCGATAAATGCTATTCCGGAAGAATCATACCCGCGGTATTCGAGTCTTTTGATGCCGTCGAGGAGCACCTTGATGGCCTCTTTATGCCCAATATATCCCACAATTCCGCACATAAAGATTTTTCCCCCAAAAAATACCACTTATCGTAGTACTTAGATAAAAAGAAGACCGCCCCTTCACCCCTCCTTGCGAAGGAAGGGGAAGCGGGGAGGTTGAAAGTTTCCACAGCATTATACTCTGCAGCAATCGGGTGCAGAATGTTTGTAAATATTATGATGCTTAATGAACAGGATTGTCAATATAAAAGTTCATTTGACAGTAATTTATGGTTGTGATACGATGTTCCACGCATGGGTATTAAATATACGCTAAATCAGGTACAATCCATTATCGGTGGAAAGATTATTGGCAACGGAGACACGATAATTACCGATGTTGCCAGCGTTGAAACTGCAAAAGAAGGAAGCATCACCTTCATCAAGGATGATTCTTTAATCCCACAAGCCATGAAATCAATGGCCTCCGCAATTGTCGTGCACCGCGAGATACAAGCGCTCAAAAGTCCCCAGATCATTATCGAGAATCCATTTCTGGCATTTACCAGGTTTACTGAGGTTGTGGCTGAAGAAAGATATAAACGTCCGGCAGGCATTCACCCCGCGGCTATTGTCAGCAAAGAAGCTATTATAGGAAAGGGAGTTTCTGTTGGGGCGTGTGTTGTTATTGATGATTACGTATGCATAGGGAATAATGTTACTATCTATCCGAATGCGTTTATCGGGAAGGGGAGTCGTATTGGTGACGATTCTGTTATTTACGCCAACGTCTCTGTTCGTGAAAATGTTATTATTGGGAAACGGGCTATCATCCATTGCAACAGTGTAATAGGGGATGATGGATTCGGGTATCTTCAGGTAAAAGGTAAGCACAAGAAAATTCCACAAATAGGAACCGTCGAGATAGGGGACGACGTTGAGATTGGCGCTATGGTAACGATTTGCCGGGCTGCGCTTGATAAGACAATTATTGGAAACGGGGTGAAGATAGACAATCACTCGCATATTGCCCATAATGTTACCATAGGAGACAACACGATGCTTATCGCCTACGCCAAGATTGCAGGGAGCACAAAAATCGGAAAGAACGTTATGATTGCCGAAGATGTGGGTATCACCGACCATGCAACGGTCGGTGATAACTGTATCATTGGTGGAGGTTCAAACGTTTACAAGAGTTTAGAGCCGGGTTCTGTTGTGTGGGGCTCACCGGCTAAGCCTATCAATGAAGAAAAACGCATCCAGGTCTTAATCAAAAAATTGCCTGAAATGTACAATGCCATCAAGAAATTTATAAAGACTTCACATTGATTTTCTTCTTCCATCAAAAAGTATTTTGGGGCATTTTTCATTAGTAGTCGAACCTGTGTTTGTACAATCTGAGCTACTAAAAGATAAAAACAAGAATCTCCGCAAAACCCGTGATCTCCTCTTGCCAAAATTAATCAGTGGGGAGATTGGTGTGGAGAAATTAAAAATACAAACCGTAGAGAAGTCATTATGAACGAAATATTCAATATATACTGTGATGAATCATGTCATTTGCAAAATGACAGGCAGCCGGTTATGCTATTAGGTTGCGTATGGTGTCCACTAACCGAGATATCCCGATTGGCTGCTGAATTGCGAGACATAAAGAAACGGCATCGGGCAACCGGAGAATTAAAATGGACGAAGGTTTCAGCCGCACGGCTTGAATTCTATTTAGAGTTGGTAAGTTGGTTTCTCGCAGAAACGCCACTTCACTTTCGGTCTTTGATAGTTCTGAACAAACCCGCTTTGAATCACGAATATTTCAATCAGGGGTCACATGATGAATTTTATTACAAGATGTATTTCTCGTTGTTAAGCAAGATTCTTAGTCCAGATGAACAATACAATGTTTACCTTGACATAAAGGACACCCGCAGTCGCCGGAAAGTGCGTAAACTCAGAGAAGTGCTTTGCAACGATAAATATGACTTTACCAGTCATATGATTAAGCATATTCAAAATATCCATTCCAAAGAATCAGACTTGATGCAGTTGACGGATTTTCTTCTCGGCGCTGTTTCATATAGACACAGAAGATTATCTTCTAACGTTGCAAAAGAAGCCGTAATAAAACGACTGGAAGAAGGATTAAGACGCGACTTGCTTCATTCAACGCCTTTGCGGGAAGAAAAATTTAATCTCTTTCTATTTACACCAAGGCAGGTTGTATATGTCAACAATACCTGATTGGATGCCGGATATGTTTCAGGTAAATCCCTGGACAGAAAATACATTTGAATTACTTTACAGAATATTTCAAACGGATTTCGTAAATAGCCAACCCTGTTATCGTGGAAATACGGTATGGTTCTTTCCAGAAAAAGAAGACGGCAAGGAAGTAGTGTTCTGGCATCTCACATCGCGGGTAGATAAAACAACAGGGGAACGATTGCCCGACTTAAGACGTTCAGAACGTTTGCCCTGGGCAAGACCTATGCTGGCGAACCCTGATAAACCGGAGATATTGGATTGGGATTACGAAGAGGATGATGGAACGATTAAAACATATGTTTGGCTTAAAGATTATGATTATTTGATAATTTTAAAAAAATACAGGAACGGTAGGAGACGTTTGATTACGTCATTTTGGATTGAATATCAGAATTTTAGAATTAAACTTGATAAGAAATATGAGAAGCGGGCCAAATAGCAGCAAAAAATAAGCAGGCCAACGCAGAGCGTTGGCCCAACTCCTTCTGCACTTGGCAGATGAGATGTTAAAATTATAACTTGTTGGTGAATGCAGTCAAGAAAAATATTAATGATCAGGGACTATTCTGAAAACTTGTTAGTTGAACAAGCAGTCATCGAACTGTTTCAATCGCTTGGATATGTCTACCTTGACTGCTTCCAAAAAACATTTTATTATTGAAACTATACTGAATAGGTCGCTTCCAAAAACATATACACCCGAACTCTATCACGAGAAGTGTACTATAGCATATCAACACATATACGACTCGTATTATGGGGCTGGAAAGAGTGTCTATGACACAGCAGCTTGAAAAGATGTGAAGTTTTGGGTCTGAAATAAAATTTACACACCGGGTATAGGTGGCCGTATCTTTTTGTAACAGCGTGTAATGGTAAATCTTACAATTTACCTAGTATGATGCTGGCGTTGTGGCCTCCGAAACCAAATGAATTGGAAAGCACCTTCCTGACCTTCTTTTCGCGGGCCACATTAGGGATAAAATCTAACCCCATGCATTCCGGATCAGGTGTCTTGTAGTTGATGGTGGGTGGCATAACCCCCTCCTTGATTACCATAGCGCAGATGATGGCTTCTACGCTCCCCGAAGCGCCGAGTTGATGACCCAGCATGGACTTTGTAGAACTAATGGGGATTTTGGGTGCATGCTCCCCAAAAACCTTCTTTATCGCTTTCATTTCAATATTGTCACCGACAGGAGTTGATGTCGCATGGGCATTGATATAATCAATTTCTCCCGGATTGCAACGGGCGTCTTTGAGGGCGCTTGTCATACACCGCATTGCGCCGTTTCCGTCAGGTTCCGGCGCTGCGATATGGTACGCATCTCCATTGAGACCATAACCCAGTATCTCTGCGTAGATGTTTGCGCCTCTGTTCCTTGCAGTTTCAAGGTCTTCGATCACAACAATTCCCGCACCTTCCGAAATGACAAAGCCATCGCGGTCTTTATCAAAAGGGCGGCTGGCCAATTGTGGCGCATCATTGCGGGTGGAGAGGGCTTTCATAGCGCTAAACCCGCCGAGGGCCAAAGGGGTAATTACCGCCTCAGAGCCTCCGGCAATCATAATGTCTGCCTCACCCCTTTGGATAATACGAACGGCCTCTCCTATAGAATTGACGCCGGTAGTACAGGCAGTTACCAGTGCATAATTAGGACCTTTTAAGCCGAATCGTATCGCCACCTGCGCCGGGGCGGCATTGACCATCAATTTGGGGATCATGAAGGGAGATATCCGTGAAGGTCCTTTGTTGATGAGAATGTTATGCTGGGTTTCGAGTTCTGTCAACCCCCCCATGCCGGAACCAATCACGACTCCCACCCGTGTTTGATCGAAACCGTCAAGCTTCAGTCCGGCATCTTCTATGGCTAGAATAGCTGCGGCTACGGCAAACTGTGCGAAGCGGTCCAAACGGCGTACCTCTTTAACCTCAAACCACCTGTTTGGATCAAAGTCGCTGACCTCGCCTCCGAAGTGCACTTCATGAGCAGAGGTATCAAAAGAAGTAATGGGCTTTATGCCGCTTTTTCCTTCACAGAGAGCCGACCAGATTTGTTTTTTCTCAAGCCCAAGAGGTGTAACAGCGCCAACACCGGTAATAACGACTCTTCGTCGTTCCTGCATGTTATTTGTGTTCCTCTATGTATTTTACGGCGTCTCCCACCGTCCGGATCTTTTCTGCTTCTTCATCCGGGATGTTCATATCAAAGGCGTCTTCAAACTCCATAATCAGTTCTACGGTATCCAAAGAATCCGCTCCCAGATCATTAATGAATGACGTTTCTTTGGTAATTTGTTCGGCTTTTACGCCCATTTGCTTGGTAATAATCTCTTTGACCTTCTCTTCGATTGCTGACACTGTTTTACCTCCTTATTATAAAATTAATTCAATTTTCCCATATTTTTAAATGCCTCTACCGTGTCAATATTTTTGATCTCCTGAGTAGAGTCAATCCTTTTCATAAGGCCCGATAGAGATTTCCCCGGGCCTATTTCATAAAAGTGATTAAATCCGTCACGTATCAGCATGGAGACTGATTGATGCCACCGTACCGGACTATTGAGTTGTTTTGCTAAAGACGCTTTTATCTCGCCCGGTTCCCGTACGTAGTGTGCATGGATATTTGCCACAACGGGAATGTTCGGCTTCGAAATTGGCGTCGACTCAAGTTCTCTTGAAAGCTTGCTGCTTGCAGGGCTCATTAAATCAGAATGGAACGCCCCGTCTACCTTTAACGGAACAACCATCCTTGCCCCTCGTTCTTTCGCCAGCAACGAGGCTTTTTCCAGCACCGGTTTTTCGCCTGAGATAACCACCTGTCCCGGACTATTATAATTTGCAGCACAAATAATTCCCAGTGATTTCATCTCATTGCAGATTTGATCCACTTTTTCATCCTCTAGTCCAATAACAGAAACCATCCCCCCCGGGTTTGTATTGCATGCCTCTTGCATAAACAGGCCGCGCTTGTATACCAGCCGGACACCATCCGTAAAAGTCAAAGAACCTGCGGCTATGTGGGCTGTGTATTCTCCCAGACTAAGCCCGCCGGCAGCAAGACACGTGTCCATTTGAATTGAAGAATTTTTTTTTAGGACTTCCAGGATGGCTATGCTGGTTACGAGTATCGCCGGCTGACAAATGGACGTCTTGTTGAGTTCCTCCTGTTTTCCGTGAAAGCAGAGTGACGCCAAATCAAAGCCCAGTACTTCATTGGCTTTATCGAAGACTTCTCGTGCCTCTTTGAATTGTTCATAAAAATCCTTACCCATTCCTGAATATTGGGCGCCCTGGCCGGGGAAAAGGAGCGCAGTCTTTCGCATGTTCTCTACCATCTAATGACTGAAGACCCCCACGTTAATCCCCCTCCAAACGCCACCAGCATAACAATGTTTCCTTTGCGGAGACGTCCTTGTTTCCTGGCTTCATCCATTGCTATGGGAACGGAGGCAGAAGATGTATTTCCGTATTTATCGATGTTTACAAATGCCTTCTCCATCGGCAACCCAAGCTTTTCCATGGTTGCTTCGATAATCCTGAGGTTGCTCTGGTGTGGAATAATTAAGTCGATATCGTCAAGGGTGAGTCCATTTTCCCTCGTTGTTTCCAGGATTAAATTGGTAATATTATTAATCGCCAGTTT
>DBJWYX010000151.1:0-6318 GCA_052360825.1 Candidatus Wunengus sp. YC64 | reverse complement strand
TAAAAAGAGGGGACTTCGTCGTGAGCGCTCAGTCGAACGATAAAGGGGTGTGTAAGTTTGCCGCACCCCCCCCAGCCTCTATGGTAAGTCAGGCGTCCTCGCCTGACATTATAATGACGGATGAGGACGTCCGTCCTACCAATGAGGGGAGCTTAAAAGTCGCTGCCAAAGGCAGCCTAACTTATCATTTCACATCTTCCTCGTTGTCATGTATCTTGTCATAGGCAGGAAGTGTGGAGATACGCGGATCGTCTATCCTCTTCCCAACGGTAAAATGATACACCACCTGCTGCTCCAACGATGTTTTTAGGAAGGTATGTACTTCGTCATCGATAAATGCCCCGATTCCCGTTGCATCGAATCCCGCTGCTGTAGCACCCGAATATAAAGACTGCCCCAAAAATCCTGCCTCATAGTGTATATATCGATACCCTCTATTCCCGTGCGTATTGAGAGCGTAATCGAAGTTACTTACAAAGCTAATGGCAAACGCAGAATCGCTGGCGATGTCTTGATTTAAGCTCAACTCCTTCGCTACATGTTGCATATCTCCCCTGGATAACAAGAACAATTGTTTGTTCGTCCTGTCAAGGCAGTAAAGCCCCCTTTCCACCCCCTCCACCCGATGAATATACAGATAGGGAATGATAAGCGGTGGGCTTTCAGGCATCAGGTAATCAGCCTTATATGGACTGCACAATAATCGCATAAGATAATGAAACACATTCAGAGACATGGTCGTCTGACCATCAAAATCAATAGCGCTTCGCCTGTGCCTGATAGTCCATTT
The DNA here is from genome assembly GCA_052360825.1 of Candidatus Wunengus sp. YC64. Taxonomy (GTDB): domain Bacteria; phylum Planctomycetota; class Brocadiia; order Brocadiales; family Brocadiaceae; genus Wunengus. Next base: position 5,528 of record DBJWYX010000151.1, on the reverse strand, counting down.
TAATGGGTATTCTTGGATAGACATTCCTTCATGAATTTTAAAATTGGAAATACAAGTTTCCTCTTTTTTAGCGAGAGGTATAAGGAGATTACTATTCCTCTTTTTGTGTAAAGGATTCATGCATGTTTTCGTAGTAAGCACATGTGCCTGAGTAATGAGTGGGTAATCCACTTCCTTGCGTGACAGCCTGTTTATATGCATGGTGGCGTTTATGGTGGCTTTATGAATCATCTCCCGATGTGTGTCTACAACAGGTTGTTTTATGTCTATTGCCAGAAACAGAAGGGGATATTCGTCTGTCTTATCAAGGCAAAGATACTGTCGGATATTATTATCGTAAAATTCACCGACAAATAATACAAAGAGTCCCAATCCCTGTGCCGCTACCCTGATTGACGCCATGGCATGTCCCAGGTCGAGATAGCAATATCGCAAGGCGCGTGACTGATATTTCCACGCCTCCCGCCAAAATATGGAGTTTAATCCTATAATAATCGAAGGCGTGGTGGAGATACCACCAAGCGTCTGCCACAAAGCAGGAACAATATCTCCAATGGCGCGCCGCTCAAGCTGGTGGCCTTTTACCAAGTAGTGATAAGCGCCGGATGGGAGTTCTTTCACATCATGAACGTAAACATGCGTCTCGGTTGGATGCAAGTCTCCACTGCTGGGATTGACCCTGAGAGACCATGGTTCCACTCCCGGGTAAGACTTCCAGGCGCTGATAGCCATCGAGTAGTACATGAGCGTAGACAGTGTCTGCAACGTAATTGGTTCATTTCTCGGCTTTGTATCGTGAAAAGACCAGACACCGGATAATGGACTGTGCAACTTTTCAAAGTTGTTTCCCATGTCTATTCGTGGACAATCCAGATAAGTGCGAAAAGGATTTGGTTGATTTGCCCAGTCTAACGTGTGACTATCCTGGTAAAGCTTTTCCCAGCTATGCTTCGTTGCCTCGTGGTATTCCCGAATAGATTTCATAGTTGTAGAATATTTGATCTGGACACAGATGCACGCAGATTATCAGGATTTAATTAGGCTGCCTACGGCAACGACTTTTAAGCTCCCCTCTAGAAAGAGGGGCCGGGGGTGTGTTACGGCAAACTTACACACCCCTTTATCCCCTCTTTCTAGAGGGGAATCATACCAGATTGAAATTCCTGAACATTAAAAATCTGTGTAATCTGTGTGCTATGTCTTTGTTGTGGCTCCGCTACGCTGTGGAATCTGCGAAATCTGTGGTTTCAAATGTTTTTATCGGTCTTAGGTTCTGTCTTGCCAGAACATTGTATAGAAATCTTACCTCGTATGCAATGACCCATACTTCATTTTGCTAACCGCTGAAGCGCAATAAACCTTAATTTATACTTAGTCCCCCTTACTAAGTTTATCTTTACCCACATTTCAGCCCGGACACCGTGGGTTGCAATTCCCCCTTAAAAAAGGGGGATTCAGGGGGTTGTGTTTTTTCTGGTTATTTTACAACCCCCTTGATTCCCCTTTCCTAAGTGGGATTTTTATGCGCCCTTACCTCTCTGCGGTGAAGATGGAACTTACTAAAGGCTTATTATGATACCAAAAACTCCTTGACATCTCATTCCATACCTCCTATAAATAAGCCCAGTTTGTAGTATCTGTGTAATCTGAGAAATCTGTGGTTCAAGGTAATTTTCATTGATCTGAGGCTTTGCCATGATACGACAAGTCCATTATTTCGATAAGCCTGGAAAAGAAAACACCGAAAAGTGTGTGGAAATAACGGCATCGTTAGTTGATGAAGGCTATAAACACGTAGTCGTTGCAACGACCGTTGGTGACACAGGCGTTGCTATGGCCAGGAAACTCCACGGTAAAGGGGTAAACCTGGTAGTCGTCACACACTCCGCAGGTTACAAAGAACCAAACCATATTGAGCTTCTACCTGAAAATAAGGAAGATATTTTAAAGTATGGCGGCAAGATTTATACCACTACCATCCTCACCCACTCCATAGAAACTGCATTCACCCAGAAATTCAACGGTCTCTATCCGACGATGATCGTTGCCCAATCACTGCGTCGTATGGGAGAGGGAGTCAAGGTCTGCTGCGAGATTGTCATGGAGGCATGCGATGGAGGGATCATACCAGAACTTGAGGAAGTCGTTGCCGTCGCAGGAACAGGCAGAGGCGCCGATACGGTATGCATAATAAAATCAGCAGCATCCAAGAGATTCCTTGACCTGAAAGTGCTAGAAATACTTGCAAAACCACGATCCTAATAAACACGAACTTTTTGCCTATTTAACAAAGCAGGATGATTGAGGTGAACAAAAAGAAAAACGAAGAAACCAAAGGCTTTCCGAAACGACATGATCGTATAGAATTTTCATTTTATTTAAGCAGGTTATACGATGTAGGGTATATAAATCCCCCTTAGAAACTAGGGGGCAATGGGGAGTTGTAGAATAACCCTGGGAAAAACACAACCCCCTGAATCGTTCGACTGAGCTCACGACGAAGTCCCCCTTTGTTAATTGGGACTTAAAAGGAATAACTTGAACGTGAAATCGGTGCAGAGATTGATAGCCTTGCAAACAAGACATCTGTAATGGAATATTACGAACACGACTTTAATCAACTCCTCGAAATCATTCAAGAAGAATACACAAAAACGTGTTAAATAAATACACCCCTTGCCCCACCCAAGAGGGGATTAAGTCCAATATGGGCTGGTCACCCTTGCAGACTGAACCACACAATTTGACTGGGCTATGGGCATTGAACCAGCACAAACCGTGAATGATGCCAAACGTTTCGGTTCAATCGGGGTCGAACCAGCCGAGGGATGGGTGCATGAGAGGTGAATTTGCAAATATTCATTTTTTGGACAGTTTCAAGGGGAATTAATGAGCGCTTCGGGGCTGACGACCTTATAATGGCAACTTTTTTTAGCGTTTCTTTTGATAGAAATGAATCTCACAGGTTTATTTCCATAGAAACCTCTGCCATGTCGATGATGGGGAGTTTAATGGACTTCTCTCCCAAAAGGGCATCTACGACATCCTGCGGCGCGCTTCGATAGTGTAACACGGCATTTATCTTCAGTGGGGACTTCGTGTCAGTCGGGACTAAACAAACAAAATGCTCATCCTTTTGCCCCTTTGGCGGGATACGATTATCGGAGATGATGTGCGTCGCTGACCATACGTGGAGTGTCGGTTTGCCGTTTTCATCGCCAAACACCGTGTGATAAACGGTAGAATTTGAGTTAATATTCCCTTTTTCGTCTACTTTCCCGTGCTGATAAACAATCTTGCCCTCTGCGTCTGTAACAGATATTTCCAGCCATATCTGCCGCATCTCGGTGAGACCAGTGGGAAGATAGTGGCCACATCCCGTATTCTTTACGTTTACCTGGAATTTCAGTAAATCGCCCTTTTTCGAAGCCGGATCGGCAAGTAACTCCAGGGTCGCAGCATTCTTCAGTCTCTCAACGGCCAATTGTGGCTGAACTTCTGAGTTTGGCGGCAGGGAGATTGAAGTAACGCTTCCACCGACAAAGTAGTGCGTCCATATATGCGGACGTTTTTTACCACCCATGATTTCAGGCGTCGCAAAGCCGGGGTTATCGGGCCTATCTGTGGTGGCAGTGCACGGGAAACCCGGTCGCTGCCTCATGTGGCAGTCCTGACAATGTACGGTTGTTTTGGGATCAGTTGTATTGTAAGGACCCTGACGCCACTCGGTGTAAGTTTGTTCGATAGGGAGATCATTTCCAGCGTGTGATACATCGTGGCAGCCACCGCAAAACTCTGAGCGTGTATGCAACTCAGAATACTGATTTTTGTGAATGGTGTCGGGAGAATCGTTAAACGGGCCGTATTTCGTGCCACCCTCCATCGCCTCAGCGTTACCTGGACTTAAGATGTAAGGTGCATTTCCAATGCCGGTGGTTGCCCTAACGGAATGGCAAAAATCGCAGATAACACCCCCCTTTTCATCATCCAGTGGAAGGTTTACATCTCCGCTGCTGTGTCCAATAGGAAAGTGACAGCGCACACACGATTCTATATTTCGCTTCTGGGACTCCCCTTCTGCAGTTTTTTTCCCAAGATTGTACAGGGCTTGAAAGAGCGGATTCCTCCATGCATTAGCATGGGTGGAACCACTCCACATCTTGAATATCTCCGGGTGACAGGCGCCGCAGGAGATGGGACTGAAGAACTGACTTTTTTTAACTTCACCAGGGACAGTAATAGATTCATCAACAATATTCGCAGGTTTCTTTCCGGGAGGGAGTTTCCACGTGGGCGACCATTCCCTGGGGTCGCTTGCAAAGGACACCCTACAAGAAACAAAAAATAAACTCAGTATTATGGTGACTGCATATCTTGGGTATAAACGCATAAAAATTCACATCCTCTTTTTGAAATAATTGTAATAGTTCACCGCAAGGGCGCGAAGAATGCAGATCACAACCCCCTAAATCGTTCGACTGAGCTCACGACGAAGTCCCCCTTTGTTAAGAGGGACGATGAGGGTTGTTATGCGATCTCGGCGTTCTCTGCGGTGATCTGAATTTTGTGTATAATTATACACAAAAACCATTCGTTAAAATATAAAATTTTCTATGGTTTGGATGACATTTAACCTATTTATTCAGAGAACGCAGCATAAATAAAAAAGGGGATAGATTTCGTCTATCCCCTTTCCTGAAATGCATAGTACCTTTATAAAACTTCCGAGTCTAATTACCCGTTCTTATTTTTATTCTTTTTCACCTTTTGCAGGTTTTGTTGATTTTATAGTTGTCTCTCCTTCAAGGACAACATAATCCTTTATCTTCTCAAACTTCTTGTCCCCTACGCCGCTTACCTTTTTAATGTCCTCAATGGTTTTAAAGCCCCCGTTATTCGTGCGATAGTTAACCACTTCGGTAGCCAGCTTGGGACCAAGACCTGGCAACAATGCAATCTGTGCCTCAGTAGCCGTATTTATATTAACCTTTCCTTCGACTTGTTCGACAGAAAAGCAAAACCTTGATTGCAATACAGACCCAATCATTATCGCCAATATAAGCACCCAAAAAGATTTATCTATTATCCGCATAAAATACCCTCCTTATAAAAATTTCAACAAATATCCCCATAAAAAGGCCTTTTGAAAAACACGTGTTTAAATTTGAATTTTGCAAAGTTTAAACCAGAAATTGAAAAACTATCAAAAAAACTAAAATTCTTCTTAACTACCGATATTTCCATCGGTAAAAGGTCCCCACTATTTCATCGACGATTTGGAATGAGATACCTGCAGTAAAGAAAAACAACACAAAAAAGACCCGGGAGTGAACAATATTGTAGGTATGGTACCAATAAAAAAGGACACGCAATTGCGTGTCCTTTTTCTATTTTCAACTTTTTAAGTTTTATGCTATCTTATTTCTTTTTATCCCGTAAGGATTCTATCACCTCATCGACCAGCCCGTACGTCTTTGCCTCTTGCGAGGACATATAGAAATCACGGTCAACGTCTTCTTCGATACGTT
>DBJWYX010000150.1:0-6334 GCA_052360825.1 Candidatus Wunengus sp. YC64 | reverse complement strand
TTCCTATACAATCAAATTGGGCCTTTGGCAACTATTTCCGGATGCTACGCGTAGGGGTTGAAGATTTTCAACCCCTACTTTGAATTTCCTTAACGTCAAGCCAGGAACTTTCCTATTTCCTTAAAAACAACCTCTTTCTTATCCTTAATACACCGTGCATCCGGAAGGGACTGGAGAAATATTTTTCCATATCTCTTGGTTGCTACCCGACTATCAAAGATGATCACTACGCCACGGTCGTCACGGCTGCGTATGAGCCTTCCAAAACCCTGCTTGAATTTAATCACAGCCATCGGCACTGAATAGTTATAAAAGGCATCCCCTCCAGCCCGCTCAATGGCTTCCGCACGCGCCTCTATTATCGGTTCTGTGGGTACTTTAAAGGGCAATCGGGTCAGAATAACACATTCCAGGGCATCCCCTTTGACGTCAATCCCTTCCCAAAAACTATCCGTAGCAAAGAGAACGGAAGTCTTATCTTTTTTAAAAGTCTCGAGGAGACTATGGCGATTATCCATGCCCTGCTTTAAACAGGTATAGCCCAGTTGTGTTATTTGTGGTTCTAATTTTTTATAAAGATTATCGAGAAGGCTATACGACGTAAAAAGAATTAATGCCCGGCCTTCTGTAATTTCTACGGTCTTCAAGATATTCTCTTCGAGGGCGGTAGTATAGCCGGATTCGTTAGGTTCGGAAATATCTGTTGGAATGCCAATAAGTACCTGCCTTTTAAAATCAAACGGAGAATCCAGGATCAATTCGGACAGGCGACTCTCAGGCGTTTGATGTAGGCCAATATCATCCTTGAAAAATTTAAAGTTCTTATTGATTGCTAAAGTAGCCGAAGTCAATATTATCGTATTATAATTGTCGTAGAGGCATGCCTTCAAGTCTTCAGAAACAGAAAGCGGCGCAGCGCAAAATCTCACAGCAGGGTTCTCTCTATACCTTTTAACCTCCATCCACTTGCACGACCTTTCGTTTGTAGTAATAAAAAATACGAGGTCGTTCGCCGCCAGCCTCAGACGCATTTTGCATGATGATATATCTATCAATACTGACGATAGCATGTCCTGTGAAGTTTTGGACAATCCTCCAATTTCATCCTCCAATGACTTTAAGAGTGATGCGAATTTCAGGATATCTACGCTTAATGCCTTGAGCCTGGCCTCAATACTATCCTGCCACAGGTCTGTGGAAATGAAGCTTGTGGTGATCCGCAATTTTACTTCTTCGTCCCTGTTTTTCTGCAATCCTTCACTAACGACGTAATCGCTGACGGTATTGGAAATATCATCAAAAGTCATCTGGACGGTTTCGTAAAGACGCTGTCTTGCATCCAGAATTTCCGTATTGATTATATCGGTAATCTTCGTTGCGACAGACTTATCGTGGATAGAACTCACGTCTCTGAGCTTATTTTTGAGGTACTGCAAGAGGCCTTTTCTGTTATCCTTTAGATTGATCAACCTGCCCAGGAGTTTTATTATCCGTAATTTCGAAATTGTGTAGCCCAGATTTGCTGTTGCCACTGCTTCGAGGCGGTGTGCCTCGTCGATGATAATTTTCTTAAAAGGCGGCAGGATGGCTACCGTATCATAACCCTTCATTTCCTTACGCACGACCAGATCAGCCATTAAGAGGTAATGGTTTACTACCAGCACATCGGCGCTGGCCGCATTTCGCCGTGCAATGTAAAAGAAGCAATCGTCATAAAAGCGGCACTTCACCCGTGTGCACTGATCGGCCTCTGATTGTATGGCCTCCCAGGCATCATCCTGCGGCACAAAATTCAGGTCTGCCTTGCTCCCATCGCGCGTTTTTACAGCCCATTCCAGCAAGTCGTTCAGATGTTGTCTGTCCTTGTCCTCAATTAACGTTCCGCTCTCGGCGCGTAAATTATAAACCTTCCTGAGACATATATAATTATTTCTGCCTTTTACCAGTACGCTCTTAAAATTTATGCCGCAACACTTCTTCAGTATGGGGATGTCCTTTTCAATTAATTGTTCCTGAAGGTTTATCGTATGGGTGGAAACTACTACCCGTTCCTGGTTCTTTATGCTCCAGAACACGGCGGGGACAAGATATGACAGGGATTTTCCCGTACCGGTTCCTGCCTCAATTATGGCGATCTTGTCCTCATTAAAGGCAGTAACCACCGACTTCAGCATCGCAACCTGAGGCTCCCGATATTCGTACAGAGGCAGGTGCTTTGCAAAACTCCCGCCGGGTATAAAGTGCGAAGAAATTTCTTTGAAGTCTAGCCCTTCGTACGTCCGCTTTTTCGGCACCTTTACTACGGGGTATAAATACTCCACATTGTTATCTACAATGTAGCATCCAATCCCCAGCGAGCCCATGTGTGAGGCTATCTCCAGGTCTGCATCAGATGGCTCCAAAATACCGTCGGGATGATTGTGAATAATAACGTCCCCATATTTTGCCTCTTTGATAATAGCAGGCACGGCGTGCTTATTTCCCATGGCATAAACATCGACGTCTGCAACCAGGTGATCGTCATTGAGTCTGCCCACAAAGAATACCTCGTTTCCCCTTGTCTTTTCGACTGCGTCACGGATAGAGGATATGGCTTCAGGTATGATGAAATCTTTGACCGGCCATTTTGTTGTTTTCATGATTCGACTTTAAGGAAATCAGAATAATTAGTTCCTCCCCCTCGATGGGGGAGGGCAGGTGGGGGTGGACGGAAAAGGCTAATCACCCTCCCCTCAGCCCCTCCCATCAAGGGAGGGGAATATTTGTAATTTAAGTATAAGACAAAAGGTGTAAATTATACAGTTAAAAACAGGTTAAAAATTATCACCTAATAATTGCAGTCGGACACTTAATTTTAGACAGGATATACAGGATTAACAAGATAAAAGCTCCCTTCAATTCATCCTGATCATCCGGTTAATCCTGTCAAAATTATATAATTTCCTATCGTCTAACTGATTTTAGTTCTAAAAATATTAAGTTGAAAACAGACCTTCATACAGGTAGTATAACAAGGAAAATATATTGTAACAGTTCAGTCCACCGTAAAGACGCAAAGGACATCCTCCCCCACGTCCCCCTCCAGTGGGGGAGAAAAGGGGAGGAATGAGAAAATACTACCTTTGTGTCTGGTTTGCGGTGAACTATTACATATATTTTTCGTGTCAACTTAGTTTTTTGAAACATGTTATACACACCCCTAAATCCCCTCTTTTTAGAGGGGACTTCAAACCTCCCCTCTATCAAGAGGGGCCGGGGGTGTGTTTCAATGTTTGTTCCCAAGCGGAGTTTTGGAATAAGCATTGATACGAATTTTCAAAAAACTAAAATATTACTATTTTTCAAATAATGTGTTTGATATTAAAGAGGGAATTCTAAGAAAATCCAGGAGGAGGTAATAGCGTTGCCGAAAGAGAAGAAGATTGAAAATAGTGGCACAGCGATAAAAATAGAAAAGAATCGTTTGGTCGTCCCTAACGACCCAATCATTCCGTTTATCAAGGGTGACGGTACCGGTCCGGATATATGGAATGCATCAGTTCGTGTATTTGATGCGGCGGTGAGTAAGGCTTATAAAAACAAAAAACGTATTCATTGGAGGGAAATTTTTGCAGGTGGATGCGCCTTTAATGAGTACGGTGAGTGGCTTCCCCAAAAGACCCTCGATGCCATTAAGAAATATAAAGTCGCCATCAAGGGGCCGCTTACAACGCCCGTTGGCGGCGGCATCAGGAGTCTTAACGTAACCCTCAGGCAGGAACTTGATTTGTATGCCTGCGTTCGGCCTGTGCGTTATTTTGATGGTGTACCCAGTCCTGTAAAATCACCCGAAAAGCTGAACGTTGTTATCTTCAGGGAAAATACAGAGGATGTGTATGCAGGGATCGAATATAAAAAAGGAACTCCAGAAGCAAAGAAACTCATCGCATTCCTCGAAAAGGAACTCGGGAAAAAGGTCAGAAAGGATTCGGGCATCGGCATTAAACCGATGAGCGTATTTGGCTCAAAAAGACTGGTAAGACGCGCCATCCAGTATGCCATTGATAAAGGGAAAAAGAGCGTTACCCTTATGCACAAAGGAAATATTATGAAATTTACTGAGGGCGCATTCCGTGAGTGGGGCTATGAGGTGGCTAGAGAGGAATTTGCCAGGTTCACCGTAACCGAAGAGGATATTCAGAAAAAGCACAATGGCGTTGCCCCAAAAGGCAAGGTTGTTATAAAGGACAGAATTGCCGATGCCATGTTCCAGCAGGTGCTTTTGAGACCGGAGGAATATGACGTGATTGCCACGCCGAATCTCAATGGTGATTATATCTCAGATGCCTGTGCTGCCCAGGTTGGCGGTCTGGGTATGGCCCCCGGGGCAAATATTGGAGATAAGGCGGCCGTCTTTGAGGCCACCCACGGTACTGCTCCTAAATATGCGGGAAAAGATATGGTTAATCCTGGTTCCGTCATCTTATCAGGTGTTATGATGCTTGAGCATCTGGGATGGGATGAAGCGGCAAACATGATTGTGAAGGCATTGGGAAAGACCATTCAGAAGAAGACTGTTACGTATGATCTTGAACGTCAGATGAAAGGCGCTAAATTGGTGAAATGCTCAGAATTTGCCGATGAAATAATTAAGAATATGTGAGGTAATTCTTTAGCCACGAATGGGCACGAATACTCACGAATAAAACGTAATAAGAAAAGAGGGAATTTTATGAAAACAAAAGCATTGGGCAGATACATCATGGCTGATCCTGACATCTGTCATGGAGAGCCAACTTTTCGAGGCACGCGTATTTTGGTTGCAGACGTGCTTGAACAGATTGCAAGCGGTATGGCATGGGAAGCAATTATTGAAGAATGGCGCGGTAAACTGACCAGAGAGGCAATCGCTGAAGCCATTCGCCTGGCTCGTGAGGTATTAATTGCTCATACGCCGGAATTAATGGAGGAGACAGTTGACTCGTGAACGTACTCGACGAGAACATCCCCGATAGCCAGAGACAGCTTCTCCGTAGTTGGGGAATCCGTGTTCATCAGGTTGGTAATGAAGTAGGTTATCAGGGAATTAAGGATGAAGATATCATCCCTTTTTTGCATAAATCACGTGCGGTGACTTTCTTCACGCGTGATTTTGGTTTTTATCGCCGCAACCTTTGTCATGCTAACTACTGTCTTGTCTGTTTAGCCGTAGGCCAGTACGAGGCTGCCAGTTTTATACGGCGTTTCCTGCGGTATCCAGAATTCGATACCAAGACAAAACGGATGGGTAAAGTAGTTCGAATTACCCATATGGGAATTCAAATATGGCAACTTAACGTTGAGAAAGAAATGGCTTTGAAATGGTCCCTATAATTGATATTCCTAATGACTGGGAAGCACCACAAATCTATAACTCTGGAGAAGATTATCCATTTATCGGTCAGGAGTTGTCGTGAACGTATTTGTTGATGCAGGAAAATACCTTATCTCATTCGACATAACCACTACGTTACCTTGCATTCTAGTGGTGGATGTTTACAAAAACGACGGTGCGTACGTTGATTCTTTCGCATTATATTCTGACTCTGAAAATATACTTGGAATGTTTTTGAAAAGGATGCCTGACATATCCTACGACGACATTCGGTTTTTTATTTCTGAAATTGAGAAGCTTATTAAGAACCCAATAGACAGGATATCGTTTTTGAAAAAAATGGATGGTTGGAAAGTTTCCGACAGTCAATTAAAAGAATTAGGTATTAAAACAAATCATAGTAATGATGCGGAAGAAGAATCGTAGTTATACTACTAGAGACCACAATTTGAAATCAGACGATACGTACTGAAAATCACGGCATGAAGAGGATTAAAAACATTTCAGAGTTTGATAGACCTTGTGAAAAAATGGAGAAAAAAGGGGCACAGGTACTTTCTGACCTTGAACTATTGGCCGTACTCCTCGGAAGCGGCATCCAGGGCAAAGACGTGTTCGAAATGGCGAACGATATTTTAAAATTAGCGCAAGGTGATTTTGATACTATTAATCTGGAAAAGTTAAAGAACATTGCAGGTACAGGACTGGCAAAGGCATGCCAGATTATAGGAAAGAATTAAGAATCAATCAAAAGTATATTTTCCATTTTTTAAGTCCCAATAGGTTTTTCGAATACCTGAAAGACGGTAGACTAATAAAAGGCATATTTAGGAGTGAACTTGAAGATAGATTGAAATCAAGCGGTGAAGATATCGAAAATATCAACCATCTTATGTAACTAAGAAAGTAAATTAAAAGCCATCTTAAATATAAGAAGGAGGAAACAAAATGTCGGTCAAAGAAATGATAAAGAAAGAAATT
>DBJWYX010000149.1:0-6335 GCA_052360825.1 Candidatus Wunengus sp. YC64 | reverse complement strand
GAAAATTTTCAGCCCTTACCAGTTTGCCCACCGTGTTTTTTACGATGTAATCCACGATATACGTCGGCGTGTAATAAACGCCTCCTGCCTTCCTTACTTCGGGCTTTTCCTCAACAACAGCACGGTGGCCAGCCGTGAGGCGGATCACCTTCCCCAAAAACTGCTCGTATACTTGCCCAAGGATATCGGCGGAAAGGACGGAGAACTCATACGGACTGTCGGGGTAGTACAGGTTTTTGATAACGTCCCTAAGCGCGCCGTCATCAATGTCCAGGTTGGGTGTTAGTGTATCGGGTGATTCAGAACGGTCCTTTTCTTTCTGGAAATGAAACAGACCGGAATTATAGCGTTCATCAGCGCGGTAGAATAACTCACAGAGCCGCTCATACATGCGGTCGCCATTCTGTAAGGCCATGAGTTGCCCATACCGTTCGATACCGCGGTCTTCGCAGATACGGAGGAATATGATGCGGTCAATGGTGCGCTGTACGGCAAAGTTCAGGTCGTGCTGCGAGAGTTCAGGGTTTCGGAGCGCAAGATTGCGGGCAAGCGCATCACGCCATGATTCAATCTCCTTAAGAAATGCCGTATCAACCTCTGATGTGCCTTTCTTTGCCTTGCTTGATTCGGCATATCTATCGAATGAACCTTTTAATACGGCTTCACGCGAGAAGATCGAGGCGATCTCGTCCCAGTGTTGGGTAAATTCTCCCCAATTACCCACATACATAATACGGGCGGTGGATGCCTTATCTGCCTTGTTTGGTTTGACCCTGCAATCGTAAACGGCAAATTCTTCGAAATCAGTAAGGATGCCGAGGGAGAGTTTTGCTGACCATGCGTAACGGCGCAGTTGGAACGCAGGGTCTATGTCGTCTTTAATATTGACCGATGGTCTCTTTGTTTCTACGAAGAATTTGCGGACGCCGCCAACACGGAAGCAGTAATCGGGGGCCTTTGTGAGGCCGCCAATTTTTATGGAGTCTTCGTGGATAACGTCCTTATATGCCTCGGCATAGCCATTCTTGTTATTTACGTCCCATCCCAGGAGTTGAAAAAACGGGTCAATGAACTCCCGCCGAAGCTGGGTTTCGTTGTATTGACCGGAACGATATGCCTCGCGGTTAGTATTAAATCTTTCAACGAGTTCGAGGAGTTCCTGTGGAACAGACATTGTTTATATTAATAATAAAAAGAAAAATTTGGGCTATGCTCTTTTCTTAAGAACTGAATACATTTTCTAGCGCACGAGAAATTACATCAACTTCTTCATCATAGACCGTGCGCATATCCAGGTGAACACGGTCTTGTTCGATCCTTGCAAAGATGGGAGGAGTAGAGTTCCTGAGTTTATTGGCCAGTTCTATAGCATTTATCTTTTCCTCATCCCACACAAGCCCGTATTTCTTGCGTTTCTTCAGCCGCTTTATTTCCTGAATTAAATCTTCTTTGGTCCAATCCTGATAATTATTTTTGCCCATCATCTACATACAATCCTTCTCTTTTTTCTTATGGATAAATCCAATCTGCTGCGCTTTGGCTCTGGAGGAGTCATTAGCTGTCGAATGGCGTCAAAAACGACCTTGAATTGAGCATCGTATTTCCTTTCTAAAGTATCCAGTTTGCGCGCCAGGTCAGCATTAGAGGCAAGCATCTGCCGGAGTCTGACAAAAGCTCTTACCACCTGAATGCTTGCCTGTACTGCAATCGGGCTATTCAAAATAGTAGCAAGCATAATTGCCCCATGTTCAGTAAAAGCATGGGGTAAAGTTGGAGAAAACTTGAGCCTTTTGAGGTGGTCACAATTTGTGACCACCTCATCTTTCTCCTCTTTCGTCAATTGAAACATAAAATCTACAGGAAATCGTTCTTTGTTACGTTTCACTGCTTGGTTTAAAACTTTTGTCAGCACACCATAAAGCTCTGCCAAATCAGCATCCAGCATTACCTTTTGTCCCCTTATAACAAAAATAGCCCTTTCAATTCTTTCCATGGGTACTAAAGATTTTCTACTTACCATATCTACACTCCTTTTAATTCCCTTTTGGTGTCAAAGAGTATTGCCCTGTAGTCTTCGGGTAATGGTTCGCCTTCTTTAAGCAGGCTGACAATCTTCTCAATCTGAACCGAAAGCCTTTCTCTTTTTATGAACGAAAAGCTGTCTTTTCCAGTGCCACCGCAATCATATCAACTTCTTCATCATACACCGTCCGCATATCCAGGTGAACACGGTCTTGTTCGATCCTTGCAAAGATGGGAGGAGTAGAGTTCCTGAGTTTATTGGCCAGTTCTATAGCATTTATCTTTTCTGAATGAATACATACAAGCTTTGTTGGAATTCTTTCGCCTGGCAAAGCCCCACCGCCCATCTCTGAAAAACCATCTGTAATGGAAAGTCTCATGTAAGACTTGGTTTCTAAGCCCACCTTATTTATTACTCTTTTACACCTATCCTCAATTGTCTCAAGAGGCGTTAAAATCATTTTTAATACGGGGATATTTTTAAGGGCAAGTCCCTCTTCAAGATAGAGCCTTAGAGTCGCCTCCAGAGCGGCAATGGTCAATTTCCCCACACGGAGCGCACGCGTCAATGGGTTCTTCTTTATTGGTTCAATCCACTTCTTCTTGCCGGCAATGATGCCGCCCTGAGGGCCTCCCAATAATTTGTCTGAACTGAACGTAACGACATCAACATCTGCCTTTATACTTTCCTGCACTGTGGGTTCGTACGGTAATCCATATTTTTGAAGATCAATCAATGCGCCGCTTCCCAGGTCATACATCACGGGAATATTCCTGGTCTGACCCAGTAAAACAAGGTCTTTTAGGTCAACTGTTTCAGTAAAACCAACGATCTTGAAATTGCTTTGATGCACTTTGAGAACAAGTCCTGTATTTTCAGTAATAGCGTTTTCGTAATCCTTTAAATACGTTTTATTGGTTGTCCCCACCTCCGCCAATATAGCTCCACTTTTAGTCATGACGTCGGGCATGCGAAATTCCCCCCCAATTTCAACAAGGTGGGATCGTGAAATAACGACCTCTTTACCTCTGGCTAACGTGTCTAAAGCCAGCAAAACGGCTGCGGCATTGTTGTTGACAACCAGCGCTGACTCTGCCCCAGTGATCATACAAATGAGTTGCTCTATATTATGGTATCGCGATCCTCGTCTGCCCGATAATTTCTCGATTTCAAGGGTACAGAAGCTATGTAAGACATTTTGTATCTGTTTTGCAGCCTCTTCTGCGAGCGGCGCCCTGCCGAGTCCAGTGTGAAGGATAATGCCCGTTGCATTAATCGCATGCTCGATACCAGAGAATTTATGCCGAAGGACATGCTGAATTAAGGGAGAAAGTATTTGCGGGGACGGTTCAATCATATTTGTTTTATTGATTATAGATTTCCGAATGTCTTCCAAAACCTCTCTGATCGCATCGACAACAAGTTGTCGCGGATAAAGGCCGGTTAATTTTGATATTTCGGGTGACTCAAGGAGTTCATTAACGGATGGAATTGTTCTGAGGATATTTTGATGCATACCGTAACCACAGATTGCACAGATTACACAGATAAATGGAATTTCTCCTAATTAGTGTCTGAACGAAAACGCATCCTTTTGTCATTTCGACTGAAAGGAGAAATCTGTAAACTCAATAATTTCAATAGACAAAAGATTTCTCGCGTTGCTCGAAATGACAGTTTTGCGAGTTTTCGTTTAGACACTAATTATACTCTCAACCTTTTGCGTTCTCAATAAATCGTTTCACTAATGATTTGTCTTTCTTGCCGGGTGACGATTCTACTCCTGAAGATACGTCTACCGCATAGGGTCTTACCATCTGGATAGCTTCTTTGACGTTTTCTGGCGTCAACCCCCCCGACAAAATAATAGTTCCATATTTATGTGCCTGCCTGGCAATTTCCCAATTGAAGGTCATTCCCGTACCTCCCATGACTCCCTTCACATAACTATCCAGCAAAAAGGCATGGGGTTTATAATTTGCCAGAGGCTTCAAATCATCCTCTTCTTTTACCCTAAATGCCTTTATAAGCTTGTACCCTTCCAATTCTTTTAAATACGAAGGTTGTTCATTGCCGTGAAGCTGCACCGTTTGTATACCACAGAAATCACAAATCTCTTTAATCATATCGGCCTTCTCGTCAGCAAAAACTCCCACAGGGGAAACAAAGGGAGGCAATTCTCCAATAATATCTCTGGCCTGTTCCTTTGTTAGCTGACGGGGGCTTTTTGCAAAGACGAATCCCAGTGCATCCGCGCCATGCTCCACAGCGGCTTGTGCGTCTTCGTTGTTGGTAATCCCACAGATTTTAACTCTCACATTCATTTCTAATTGTGACACTGATTTTCACAGATATTATTTTTTATTTACGAAGATTAAATGCGTCTGATAACCTCTAGCGCTTACTTAGTGTCTAAAATGGCGTTGACCGGTAAATACCATTGCTATCCCGTGTTCATCGGCTGCTGCGATTGACTCATCATCCTTATTTGAACCACCTGGTTGAATAATCGCCACCACACCCGCCCTTGCCGCAACATCCACGCTATCCCTGAAAGGGAAAAAAGCATCTGATGCCATCACGGCGCCTTTGACCCTATCACCGGACTTCTTAATGGAAATCTCTGTAGAATCGATACGGCTCATCTGCCCGGCGCCTACCCCCACCACCATCTCATTTCTAACCAATACAATGCTATTGGACTTTACATGTTTACAAACGATAAAGGCAAAACGCAGATCAGCTATCTCCTTTTCAGATGGTTTCTTCTTCGTGACAATCTTAAGGTTCGCAGCGTCGTATACAGACAAATCCCTGCCCTGCAAAAGCATGCCTCCGACTACCCGCTTCATATCAAAGGCGCATGGATCTATTGATTTTGCTGATAAAGTGCCCGTTTTTAACAGTCTTAAACCGCTCCCCCACTTTCGTTTTGTCGTGAGAATCTCTACCGCCTCTTTTTCGTATTCCGGGGCAATAATCGCCTCTACAAAGTGACCCGGTTCTGTTATAGCCTCTGCCGTTGCTACGTCCACAGTCTTATTTAACCCCAGAATACAACCAAATGCAGATACAGGATCGCCGTTGTATGCCTTCGTAAATGCTTCGGCAAGGGTATCGGCAGACGCAACGCCGCATGGGTTTGTATGTTTTATCACGATTGCCGAGGGACGTTCAAATTCCTTTACCAATTCCAGGGCGGCATTAATGTCTATTATGTTGTTATAGGAAAGCTCCTTCCCGTACAACTGCTGTGCGTTTGACACACATGGCTCTTGAACGTTTTCCTCCACATAAAATGCGGCCGATTGATGCGGATTTTCACCATATCGCAGAGATTGTCGTTTCAAATAGTCCAATGAAAGAGCCGTTGGATAGCCTCCCTTTTCTTTATCGAGGCTGTCAAAATAGTTTGCAATAATCCTGTCATAGCGACCCGTAGTCCTGAACGCCTCGATGGCAAGTTCAAATCGCATCTTTTCGGAAATATCGTTCTTGTTGGCCTTGAGTTCTTCGATAATAAACTCATACCTCTTCGGGTTTACAATGACAATGACATGCTTGTAATTCTTGGAAGCAGACCGGATCATCGAAGGACCGCCGATATCGATATTTTCAATCGCCTCTTCCATGCTCACACCTTTTTTTGCAATCGTCTTTTCAAAGGGATAAAGGTTAACCACTACCATATCGATAGGTTTAATTTCCAAATCCTTCATCTGTTTTTTGTGGGTTTCATTGTCCCTTAAGGCAAGCAACCCGCCGTGTACCTTCGGATGTAAGGTCTTAACACGACCGTCCATAATTTCCGGGAACCCCGTGTATTCGGAAATTTCAATGACGCGGACACCATTCTCTTTTAACAATTTTGATGTCCCGCCTGTAGAAATAATCTCAACACCCAAGCGTTGTAACTCCCTGGCAAACTCAACAATCCCGGTTTTGTCAGAAACACTGATGAGCGCCCTCTCTAATCTTGACATCTCCTTCTCCTCCTCTTCATGAAAAATCTGTGGTTTGTAGTTTGTTTGTGATTTTAGCAGAAGGCAAAAATCAAGTCAAAAGAATAAGTCTGTTTTGGACATACTATTCAAACACTTCTTACTTACCAATAATGGAATTTGGTGTAGGATGGGGAATACGAAAGTTCAAAAGTGAAAGGCAATGGAGAAATGAGTACGTGTAAATATAAGAGAATTAGTTATGCTGCGGAAATGTAAAATGAAACATTCATGACCTTCGGTCACAAAGGGGGATGAAATCTCCCCTTTGGCTGTCATTCCGAGCACATTCACTTTGTTCAGTGTAAACT
>DBJWYX010000148.1:0-6395 GCA_052360825.1 Candidatus Wunengus sp. YC64 | reverse complement strand
TATAATTACACCATTCATCCTCGTCCATTTGATTTCCCGTTGTAGCCAGCGCCCGTGCGCGGCATCCCTTGCAAATATCCATAAACTCGCATACACCGCACCTGCCGTTGAGGCTGGCAAACCGCAAAGTTTGGAAATCTGTGGTATCTTTCCAGATTTCTACAAAACTCCTTTCTCGCACATTTCCAGACACATTGGGCATATAAGGACAGGGAGTGATATTGCCTTCCGGTGTAATCCTGCAATAGTGAGTGCCGGCAGGGCATCCGCCCGCATACGCCCTGATGAGTGGAGAAGAGGTATCATGTTCATAGACAATTCTTCGATAGTGGGGAGCGCATTTTGCTCCTACCATCATCTTTCCCTGATATTTTATGTGTATGTCATAAAGCTGGTGCAATGCCTGGTCGTACTGTTGTGGCGTAATATCCGTCAGGTCTTGTCCCTTTCCGGTACACACGAGAAAAAACAGGTTAAAAACCTTTGCGCCGAGGTTGTAAGAAAATTCAACAATATGGGGAATTTCATCAAAATTTTCTTTGGTGACTGTGGTTTGTATTTGAAACCCGATACCCTGTCTCCGGCATGCCTCAATTCCATTAAGGGTGTCATCCCAGGCGCCTGGAATTCCCCTGAATGTATCATGTCTTCCGGGAACTATAGAGTCAAGACTGATGCCAATCCCCGTTACCCCGCTTTCCTTGAGTTTCTTTGCAATATCATCGTCTATCATGTTCCCGTTTGTTCCCAGTACTACCATCATTCCCTTCTGAGAGGCATAAGAGGATAGGTCGTAGATGTCTTTTCTTAATAAAGGTTCTCCCCCCGTAAGTATCAATAACAGGTTTGGATTAAGCTCTGCCATTTGATCTATAAGCTTATGTCCTTCCTGGGTGCTGAGTTCACTGACAGATTGGTTGGTTAAAGCATTTGTATCAAGGTAGCAATGGCTACAGCGCAGGTTGCACCGATAGGTCGTGTTCCACGAGATTGCGTATGGTTTGTAATCCATCTGTAATGATACCTTTTAACACGGAGTATTTTAGGAAAACAACGTCAAATGATATATCATAGTGATTTAAAAAACAACAAATTTTATCTGTTGTGTAATGGATTTAGGTAAACTAAAATATGCTGGTTTTAAATTTCTCAGGTGTTTGGTATTATTCTCGAAATCTTATTGAATTCTATTTATAATAATTTTCAGGGTGAATGATGTGAATTACTATTCCATGGTTCCTTTTTAAAGGGGAATGATTTTCTGAGGGAGTGTGTGCCATGAACGCACCAAAAGTTGGTTTAAAACGACTTGAAACCGTATGGTTCCAGGTAACGGGCGTCCTTTGTAATTTACAGTGCACTCATTGTTTTATTTCTTGCGGGCCTAAAAATAAAACACATGAGATGATAACAGTAGATACTGTCCGATGGTATTTAAAAGAGGCAGCAACGCTGGGAGTAAAAGAGTTTTATTTTACGGGGGGAGAGCCATTTCTGCATCCTCAGATTGCGGACATTATAAGAGAGACTTTGAACTATGGTCCGGCAACCATCCTCTCTAATGGCACTCTGATAACGGATAAGGGTGCACAAACCTTTAGCCAGATATCTCGTAATTCCAAACATAAATTGGAATTCAGAATAAGTCTTGAGAGTCCTATTGAAGCAGAGAACGACCAGATACGGGGCAATGGCTCTTTTCAGAGGGCGATTAAGGGTATTCGAGCTTTGTTCCATGCGGGTTTCAATCCCATTATTACAACGGCAGACTGGTCAAAATACGAAAAGTTTGCACAAGAAACCGATGCGGGATTTAGATTATTGGCAGGTTCTCTCGGCGCCCCGCAATTGAGGTTAAAAAAATTACCTTTAGTTCTTTTAGGACGTTCCGCTGAATTAATCAGACCTTACGACGATAGCGAACGAGTTACCGGGAAGTGTTTTGATAACTTTGATATAAATAACCTCCAGTGTGCCACCAGCCGAATAGTAACCAGTAAGGGTGTCTTTGTTTGTCCCATACTTATTAACGACACAAAGGCGTTGATGGGCTGGACACTAAAAGAATCCCTCAAACCATATGCGATGGAATCGCCTGCCTGTTATACCTGCAGGATGTCGGGATTAACCTGTAAAAATGATGGTTCACATTCATGCGAAACGGGCATCTCTCCAAATGATAAAGAGGCAAAGGGCATTGGGAAAGACACCGTCAGGAAATCAGTTAATAAATTTTATAGTACCGCTGCCAATCAACCCCAAAAAGAACTGTGTTGTCCAACCAGTTATGATTCTGCTGATTTATCACATATTCCCCAAGAAATATTGAATATTTCTTATGGGTGCGGCAGTCCTGTGACGCTGGCCCAAATTGAATTAGGAGAGTGCGTGCTGGATTTAGGCTCTGGCGGGGGTGTGGACTGTTTTATTGCTTCTAAAATAGTAGGTGAGAGGGGGCGTGTTGTAGGTATCGACATGACTGACGAAATGCTGTTAAAAGCCAATGAGTCGAGAGAAAGCGTCGCAGAGAAACTTGGCTTTAATAATGTGCGGTTTTTAAAAGGGTTTCTGGAAGAAATACCTCTGGCAAATGACTGTATTGACGTGGTTACGTCTAATTGTGTAATTAATTTGTCTGACCAAAAGGAAAAGGTTTTCCAGGAGATATTCAGGGTATTGAGAAAAGGCGGCAGGTTTGTTATATCCGATATTTTCTCTGATAGGGAAGTCCCTCTGCAAATGAAACAAAATAGAAAGTTATGGAGTGAGTGCATATCCGGGGCAATTACAGAGGTTGCATTTGTTAATAAAATAAAGGCAATGGGTTTCTATGGGCTGGAGGTAATTAATCGTTATCTTTACAAGGAGGTGGAAGGATTTCAGTTTTATTCCATAACCGTAAAGGCATATAAATATAAGAAATCAAAGGAATGTATGTACCTAGGTCAATATGCTACCTATAAGGGGCCTTTCAGCTTTGTTTCAGATGATGATGGGCATACCTATCCCGTAGGAATTCCTGTGGAAATATGTACCGATACGGCATGGAAGCTTTCGAATCCTCCGTATAAAGGGATGTTTATCCTGTCGGATAGACAGAATATAGAGGTGGAGAAGCCGTGTGGGCCTGAATGCTGTGAGTGATAAAGCGAGCATACCCAAAAAAGTGTTTTTAAATAAATCTAAATTTACGTTAAGGACAATATTTTAGGGAAACTACAAAGTGATAGAGATAAAACCTGTAACTGGGAAAATTGATGCAGTAGTAAGCGTACCGGGTTCGAAGAGTTATACAAACCGTGCGCTTGTAACGGCAGCATTAGCTGATGGAGAATCCACGATAACCAATGCCCTTTTTAGCGATGACACCAAATATATGGCGTCCAGCTTGAATGCGTTAGGGATACCCATCAAAGAAGAACCAAATGCTAACAGATTTGTCATAAACGGTAAAGGTGGAATCATTCCAGCGAAACAGGCAAATCTGTTTATCGGCAATGCAGGGACTGCCATGAGGTTTTTAACTGCCATGCTAACCCTGGGCAACGGGGTTTATGAAATTGACGGTATCGAGCGTATGAGGCAAAGACCAATACAGGATTTGCTCGACGGTTTAAAACAGCTTGGGGCAGATGTCGTGTCTAAATTTAATAATGATTGCCCGCCTGTATTAATCCGGGGGATAGGATTACAAGGCGGTTCGGCTGTTGTGAAGGGGGATTTGAGCAGCCAGTATTTTAGCGCCCTGCTTATGACAGCGCCTTATGCAAAAAACGATGTATCCATAAAAGTAAAGGATGACCTGGTTTCGAAACGTTATGTGGATATGACGATAGCGTTGATGGGTCAATTCGGTATAAACATTGAAAACAACAGTTACAGAACGTTCTTCGTAAAATCTGGACAACGGTATAAGGCTTTACGGTATGAAGTTGAGGGAGATGCATCAGCAGCTTCGTATTTTTTTGCAGCCGCAGCCATCACAGGTGGAAAGGTGAGGGTTGTGGGTATTGGAAGTGATTCCTTGCAGGGGGACATACATTTCGTAGACGTTTTGAAAAGTATGGGTTGTAAGGTTACAAATAATGCCAATTGGATTGAAGTACAGGGTGATTCGCTGCACGGGATAGATGTTGATATGGGTGATATGCCGGATGTAGTGCAGACATTGGCCGCTGTAGCGGTATTCGCCCGTGGTAAGACGCGGGTAAGAAATGTAAAAAATATGCGTATAAAAGAGACAGACCGTATTGCTGCGGTGGTAAACGAACTGCGCCGGATGGGTATTTCAGCGGTAGAGTATGAGGATGGCTTTGAGATCGAGCCGTCTACACCAAGGCCGGCAGAGATAGAAACCTATGATGACCATCGCATGGCCATGAGTTTTGCGTTAATTGGGCTGCGTGCAAATGGGATTAAAATAAAACACCCCGAATGTGTATCAAAAACATTTCCCGATTATTTTCAGAGATTAGAGGCGTTACGAAGATGAATTTTTACCACAAAAGACACCGAGGTTTATACTGGGTAATAATAACTTCTTCTTTGTGGTCTGTTGTTAATTAAAAATAGTGGGGTATGCACTTGATGACACCTACCCCAATATATTGTATTTTGAGTGCAGCCTCATATACTACATATGCTACCAGGTGCCGTCAAGTGCATACCTCACTTAAAAATTTTATCTGCTGCGTATCTTCACAAATGAGTCAAGTTTTAGATGCACGAAACATGAAGTAAGAAGCCAGAAGTCTTGCTTCTTACCTCTCACTTCTTGCTTCTTATCGGTCTGAGGCTTTGCCTCACTAGTATTTACCTATGGCTACATCAGATGTTGATGAGAAATATATAGCGTTTACCCTGGAACTGGCTGAAAAAGGGCGGGGAAGGGTAGAACCGAATCCCATGGTAGGCGCTGTGCTTGTAAAAAACGGTAAAATTATGGCAAAAGGCTATCATCAGGCATTCGGTGGGGCGCATGCCGAGATTCACGCAATACATGAGGGTGGAACGAACTGCAAAGGGGCGACACTCTATGTGTCTATGGAACCCTGTGCGCACTACGGCAAGACGTCGCCTTGTGTTGATGCAATTATTAAGGCAGGTATCAAGAAGGTAGTGGCGGCAGTTATTGATCCGAATCCCATTACCTCCGGGAAAGGAATACAAAAACTGAAAGAGGCAGGAGTCGAAGTTGTGGTGGGTATAATGGAAATGCAGGCTAAAAGACTCAATGGTCCTTTTTTTAAATTAATGCAAAAAGGATTACCCTATGTAACCGTGAAATGGGCGATGTCAATTGATGGCAAGATCGCCGCACATACAGGAGAATCCAGATGGATCACATCGGATGAATCTAGGGAATATGTGCATAAGATTCGTGGGCAGATGGATGGTATTTTGGTGGGGATCAATACCGTCGTGCGGGATGATCCGTTACTGACCTGCAGGATTGAAGGGGGACAAAATCCGAAGAGAATTGTTGTGGACAGCAATGCCGTACTTCCTATAAATTCACGTCTTTTAAGCACGATTAACGAAGGCGAAATAATCGTTGCGGTATGCAAAAATGCGCAACGGAATCGTATTGAGAAACTTGAACAACTGGGGTGTAAGATTGTTCAAACGGAAGATATAAATGGCCGTGTAGATCTGCACGAACTCTTTCAACGACTTGGTGAAATGAAGTTAACGAATATTCTCGTGGAGGGTGGCAGCAGGGTTATCACCTCTGTGATAGAAGACCGGCTTGCCGACAGGGTGATGGTTTTTGTTGCGCCAATTATCATTGGGGGTGAGGGTGCGAAATCACCCGTGCTTGGGACAGGTATAAACAAAATAAGCGAAGCTGCAGAAATAGATGAAGTTGAAATAAAAAGATTTTCAAACGATATTGTTATTGAAGGTACTTTGAAATACCATAGCTAACGAATATCGTTTTGTAAGGATAAAGTCCACGAAAGAACCACAATTGTCATACTGCTTCAGAGTGGTACGACAACTGTGGTGTTTTTTGTTTCCGTAATGGTAATAACTGCAACAGTAAAATTTTAATCTCGAGGCTTCTTGGAAAGTAACATCGGGGAATAAGTTTGGCAGTATATTCAATCAACCATTATGAGTTATCCAGTTCACCGTCTTCGTCGTCTAATGCCCTTTCTATTTCAAATTCAATCTCTCTCCTGGGTTCGAGTACCAATTTTTTATATCTTTCCTTAATAAAAGCCAACCGTTCGGTTCTCTTTCTCTGATTATCCGTAGAATAATTAACGTCTAAAATCATTGCAAAACATCTCCTCAAAAACTTTACAAAACAAAATAACAAATTGAACAAACAATTTTACAAATTTCGTTGAAATTATATATTCAACTGCACTAATGTCAAGCCCAAATTG